>JAHENO010000212.1 GCA_018609945.1 Haloarculaceae archaeon
CGGCCTCGAGGAGTTCGTGGTAGCGGTTCCGGATGGTGACCTCGGAGATGTCAGCCACCTCGCTGACAGCGGCCTGGGTGGTCTTCTCGTTGGTCAGGAGCGCGGCCGCATAGACTGCCGCCGCGGCGAGGCCGACCGGGGACTTGCCGGAGTGGACGCCCTGTTCCTTGGCGTTGGTCAGCAACTGGCGGGCCCGACGCTCGGACTCCTCGGAGAGGCCGAGGTCCGAGACGAAGCGGGGCACGTAGCTCTCGGGGTCGGCCGGCTTGACCTCGAGGCCGAGTTCGCGCACCACGTACCGGTAGGTGCGTGCGATCTCGCTCTTCTCGACCCGGGAGACGTCAGTGATCTCGTCCAGCGAGCGGGGGACACCGGCCTGCCGGGCCGCGGCGTACACCGACGCCGTCGAGACGCCCTCGATCGACCGGCCGGGCAGGAGGTTCTCGTCGAGCGCGCGCCGGTAGATGACGCTCGCGGTCTCGCGGACGTTCTCGGGCAGGCCAAGCGCCGAAGCCATGCGGTCGATCTCGCCCAGCGCCTGCTTGAGATTGCGCTCTTTCGAGTCACGGGTACGGAACCGCTCGTTCCACTTGCGCAGGCGCTGCATCTTCTTGCGCTGTTTCGCCCCCAGCGCGTTGCCGTAGGCGTCCTTGTCGCGCCAGTCGATGTTCGTCGACAGCCCCTTGTCGTGCATCATGTTGGTGGTGGGAGCGCCGACGCGGGATTTCTCGTCTTTCTCGCGTGCGTCGAAGGCCCGCCACTCGGGGCCGCGGTCGACAGAACCCTCTTCGACGACCAGCCCACACTCCTCGCAGACCGTCTCGCCGTGTTCGTCGTCGGTCACGAGTCGGCCGCTGCATTCGGGGCACGTGTGTACCGACTGGGTCTCTTCTTCCTCAGTCTGTTCCTGCGTCGCAGTACGCGTTCTGGTGTTTGAGTCGCTCATTGTGGGGGTGGATACCGGGCAGGATTCCGCCTGGAAAATCCCGGGGAGGTTCGTTCGTTGTCAACCAAATGGTCCGAAAATTACTTAAAACTTTTGCTATCGGATATACGTCTGCCGTCTGACGCCACCGAAAAGCTGTTTTTCATCATCGTTTGCGCGGGATTCAAGTATGTGTTGACGTCTCGGGGGGCGGGATAGCACGGCTCCCCTATATCAATCCTGGGGGTCGGCGTCGACGTCGCGGCTCCGCTCGACGGCAGTCGTCAGGGAGACGTTCAGCCACGCCATCGAAGCCAGCCCCCCGACGACGGTGACGGCGTTCTTGACGGCGTGGTCGACGATCGCCGCCGACAGTGCCGTGACCGCGCCCACGGGTGTCAGCGCCACCACGAGCAACGTGAAGGCTCCTTCGTAGAGCCCGATGCCACCCGGCGAGAGCGGGAGCACCTTCGCGAGGTTGCCCACGCTGACTGCGAAAAAGCCCACGGCGAGCAGCGCTGGAACCGACAGCTGGACGTCGAAGGCGAGGAGGACGACGATGGCGGTCACGACGTCCAGCGACCAGATGAGGAGGCTCGCCAGCCCGACCCGTCCGAAGGTCACGCCGTCGCTGGCGACCGTCTGCACGTCGCCGGCGAACTGTTCGAGTTTGCCGGCCACGTAGTCGGCGTAGGCGTCGGAACTCAGCCGACCGACCCCGGCCCTGGCGTAGTTGCGCTCCGAGCGCGCGCTCGCGACGATGGCGGCAACCGCGAGGATGGCCGCGAGCCCGACGCCCGCAGCGACGGTGATCGCGGTCTGCCCGCTCGCGGCCTCCGGGCCGCCGATCCCCCCGCCGAGCAGCGCCGTCTGGAGCTCTCCGACCGAGCCGGTGAGCACGAGCCCGAGCAAGACCGCGCCCGCGAGCAGCGTGATCGTCAGGAGGTCGAACACCCGTTCGATGGCCAGCGACGCGAACCCCGAGGTGTACGGAATCCGCCGGCGGGCCTTCAGGACGTAGGCACGGACGGCGTCGCCAGCCCGCGCCGGGAACACGAGGTTCCCGGTCTGGCTGATGAAGACGGCACCGGTCAGGAAGCCCCACCGTTCCTGGTACCCGATCGCCGCCAGGATGTCCTGGTACCGGAGCCCCCGCAGCGGCCACGACAGCAGATAGACCAGCCCACTCGCGGCGATCAACGCCGGGTCGGCCTCGGACATCCGGGCCAGCACCTCCGCGGGGTCGAGATACACCGTCATCAACAGGACGGCGAGGACGACCAGCCCCGTCCCGGCCGCGAGACTGACCCGCCGGGTGATCCGCGGGCTCACCGAGAGCTGCCACCACGTCCGGACAATCTGGCTGCCCATCCCGAGAACGTCCCGGACGAGGTCGACTTTCGAGTCGCCCTTGGGGGTCCAGTCGACGGGGAACTCCCGGACGCGATAGCCTGCCCGTTGGGCCCGGACCAGTACCTCCGTGTCCCAGAACCAGTGTTCGTCCCCGACGTCTTCCAGGATATCGAACAGCGCGTCGCGGTCGAAGGCCTTGAATCCACACTGATGATCCCGGACGTCCGAGCGCAAGAAGGAGCGAACCAGCCTGTTGTATCCCAGGCTCGGAACACCCCGCTTGGCCGGCCGGTCGGCCTCGCTGCCGGGGAGCCACCGCGACCCCGTGGCGACGTCGTACTCGCCCGACCGGACGCTCTCGACCAGTTCCTCGAGATGCCGCATGTCCGTCGCGAGGTCGGTGTCGAAGTACACCAGCGTCTCCCCCTCGGCCGCCCGGAAGGCACGCTCCAGCGCCCCACCCCTGCCGAGTCGCTCGTCTGCGTGGACGTGTCTCACCGCGGCGTGTTCGGCAGCGAGTTCGTCTGCGATCTCCGGCGTCCGGTCGTCACAGCCGTCCTCCGCGACGATGACCTCGAAGCTCCCCGTCGGCAGAAAGTCCCGCAGCGTTTCCAGCGTGATCGCCACGGTGTCGGCCAGCGTGTCCTCCTCGTTGTACGCCGGGAGCACCACGCTGACCTCGACGCCGTGGCTCATTGTCGGTGGATGAGCCAGCCCCGAGTAAGTACCTTCTGGAACCCACCAGCTGCCCGCCCCGGCATCAGTCTGCCTGCTCCCCGGACCGCACGGTCGCGAACTCCCCGAGGCGCTCGATGTCCGGCACGCGCTCGTGTGGGCGGTCGACGAGGATGTTGCCGGCGCGCTGTTTGCCCAGTCCCGGGATCGCCGCGAGTTCGGCCATCGACGCGCTGTTGACGTCCAGCGGGTACGGCACGCCCGTCACCGACCGATACCCGTGGTCGGTGACGGCCACGTCGATGGTCGCCCCGAGTTCCCGCTCGCCCGGAATCCCGACCAGCAACGGATACGTCCCGAGCTGGCGGCCGAACGTCTTTCCGTCCTGGTGGTACTCGAGGTGGACGTCTTCCAGCACCGTGCCGGGCGGGGCCACACGCTGGAGCATCGGGTTGTCGATCTCCTCGCGGACCTCCCGTTTGTATCGCTTGAACTGCTTTTTGTGGTCGCGGGCGATTTCGGCACCGGTGTCGGACATGTCGGTCCCCGCGAAGGCCATCACCTGGCGGATGTTGACCCGCCGGAGCAACAGCCCCGCGTCGGCGACGCGCTGGAGGAACCGCTTGTTGTGTTCGAAGGTCTCGGCCCGTTCGCCTTTCAGGCCGTGGACGAGGTTGATCCCCGGCAGGAGTTTCGGCAGCCGGTTCGCGGCGTCGGGGCCGTACTGCGGTGCTCGGTCCCGTCGCTCGCCCGGGCGCCACCCCGCCTCCTCGTTGACGATCTTCACCGCGCGGAAGCACTCGTCGGCCGTGACGTTGAGGTTGTTCGCCTCCTGGACGACGGGGTCGGCCGATTCCAGCCCGAACGCCGCCGTGTCCCCCGGCGTGTTGTGTTCGGCGATGGTCCGGATCCCCTCGCGGGACTTCTCGGGCCACCTGACGATGGTGATGGGGTTCATGTTGTCGAGGTGGAGCGTCCCGAGGTCCGGGACCGCCTCCCGGATACCGCCATACAGCGCGCGGAGCGCGTCGGGATTGGGTGCCTCGCCGTCGCCCCCGTACGCGAGGATGTCGGCCTGGCGGCCCAGCCGGAAGTGCCGGACGCCGTGGCCGGCGAGCCCGGCCACCTCGTCGACGACCGCGTCCGGCGAGCGAAACGACGGATCGGCACCGTACAGCGGTTCCGTGCAGAACGAACACCGGTAGGGACAGCCCCGCGATGTCTCCATCTCGCAGATGAGATACTCCGGGTGGTTGGGGTGGTCCTCGACGACGAACGCCCCTTTCCGGGCCCACCGGCCGACCTCGTCGTTGTCGCGCATCCGGTCGCCGAAGCCCTCCATCCCCCCGTGGACGAGGTCGTAGGCCGCCGCCTCGATGTCGCCCTTCGCGACGAAGTCGTAGTCGAGATCGTCCCGTTCGGTCTCGACGGCTCCCGCGTTCTCGTCCCCGACGCCGAAGCGGACCGGGCCGCCCATCAGCGTCGTTCCCTCGGCGGTCCACGCGAGGCGTCGCACCTCGTCCGGTTCGGCGGGTGTGCCGCCGACGTACTTCCCCGGGACGGTCATCCCGCCGACGTAGATCACGAGATCGGCCGCCTCGACGTCCCGCCAGCGGCCCCGTTCCTCCCGGAGCGCGTCGATGGTGTGATACCGGATCGACGCCCGCGGCACCCCGGCGTCCACGAGCGCGCCGGCAACGTACCGGGGATACGTGGAAATGTACGGCGGGACCCCGAAGTGAGCCGGCTCGTCGACGTAGCCGTCGACGATAGTGACGTCCAGTCCCGCGGGGTCGGTCATACCACTCTGTACCGCCCGGAGCCGTAAAACCGTGACTGACCACTCCCGGAGCGGCGGCTCCGGTGTATCGAGGAACGCTTCCAGGTCGGACAGTCCGACGACGTGTGCCGGCGTCGGAGGGTCACAGTCGGGGCATTCAAGACGACTGCTCGCCTAGCGTTGGGTATGCCTGCCACCAAGGAGATACGGTGTACGAGTGACTCCTGCGAACTCGACATGTTCGAGAACCACTACACGTACGACATCGCGGACGACCACTCGCTGTCCGACATCTCGTGTCCGCTCTGTGGCGGCACCGGATGCCTGGAGGAGATCGAAGTATGATGCGGGAACTGGGCGAGACCATCGGGAACACCGTCATGGAGTCGGTCGGTCGGGCAGTCGGGCGCACGCAGGAAGGGCGCCCGCTTCCGGTCGACCTACTGGAGAGCGACGACGCCTACCTCGTGGTCTTCGACGCGCCCGGTGTCGAACGGCCGGACGTGCAGGTCCGCTTCGAGGACGGCGTGGTCGTGGTTCGCCTCGACCGCTTTCGGGAGTTCCACGAGGGCTACGAAATGCGGTTCCCCGGCCGTGGGCTCACCCTCGAGGGCAGTGTCGGCCTCCCCGACGGTGCTGCCGTCGACCCCTCCGGTGCCGCTGCGACGCTCACGAAAAACGGGACGCTCCAGGTCCGTCTGCCCAAGACAGAACCGGTCGCTGTCGACGACGTGGAGTCGTCCGGGCCGGCCGACGCCGACCACGGCGAAGACGCCGAAACCGGCGACAGCGGCGACGGCAGCGAAGCGGGTGCGGACGGCGAGGACGCCGAGAGCGGCGGCTAACCGTCAGTCCAGGAACGGATCGAGCCCGCGGGCCGGGTAGGCGACGACGTGGTCGACCCCGGCCTCGCGGAGGCGGTCGACCCGCTCTGAGATCGTTTCGACGTTTCCGGCGAGTGCGTACTCTCCCAGTCCGTCCAGGAGCGCCTCGCGGGCGGATCCGGTCGCCCTGCTGTCGGTCGGCGTCTCGGCCGGCAGTCGCTTCCGGACGTCCGGTCGTCGCCCCGCGTAGGGGCCCAGCGCGTCGAGGATCGTGTCTTCGTCGTCGGTCAGCACGAGCGGGGCGTACACCGCCACGTCGCCCTCGAAGCCGGCCGAGCGGAGCGCGCTGATCTCCGCCTCGGTCGTGCCCGAGAGGAGATCGTACTGCGTGCCCCCGACGGCGAGGGCGACGCGCTCGACGCTCTCGGTCCCGACCCAGGGGTCGTCAGCCAGGCCGGCGACGGCCCGGAGACGGGGTGCGATGGCGCGGCGACACTCCCGGGCGTCGAGGTACGCGGGATTGCCGGCGACGGCGACCAGCCCGACCGATTCCGGGACCGACCGGAGCAGCCTGTCGTCACCGTGTGGATCGAACCCGTCCGCCCTGACGGGGACTGTCAGGCGGACGTCCCGCCCGGCATCGAGGTCGGCCAGCGTCTCCGGTTCCGGAACGTGATCGCGACCCTCGTAGTCGATCGTCAGCGTCGCCACCGACAGCCCACTCGCCCGTCGGACGTCGACCTCGGTGGGCTTGAGCGCGACGGCGTCGACGCCCACGTCCGCGAGCGTCGCCCCGGCCAGTGCAGTCATCATACCCAGGTGGGCACAGGACGGGCAAAATCCTGTCGTTTGCTCCCTACGGGGCGGTGACTACACCGGATACTCGGCGTCGGCGTCGACGACACGGTCGGGCTCCGGCGGGGCTTCCCAGTCGGTCGCCAGTTCCAGAAACTGCACGAGGATGCGCGCGGTCGCCCCCCAGACGGTGTAGCCGCCGACACGGAAGTAGTGCAGGCGGATCTCGCCGTAGTAGGGGTGGTCGCGCCGTTCGCTGTCGTAGTTGTCCAGGTCGGTCAGCCCCGAGACCGGGAGGGGCGCGATCTCTGCCACCTCCTCGTCGCAGGGCTCGTAGCCCCTGTCGGGCACCCTGGCGACGAACGGCCGAACCGAGTATCGGGTCACGGTACGGATGTCGTCCAGCCGGCCGACACAGTCTACTTCCTCGGGACGGAGTCCGACCTCCTCCCTGGCCTCCCGGAGGGCGGTCTCGCGCAGGTCGGTGTCGTCGGGTTCGCGGCCGCCGCCGGGAAAACTCATCTGCCCGGGGTGGTCGGCGAGGTGGTCGGCCCGCTTCGTGAACAGGAGGCGCGGATCCGGGCCGTCCAGAACCGGGACGACCACGGCCGCCTCCCGGTCCTGGTCGGAGACTGTCTCCGCTCCGTGGCCCTCGATGCCCGACAGGTCCATAGCTGTTCGGTCGGGTCCGCAGACTCTTAGCTTATCGGTCTCGTGCGAGTTCGTCGTCCATCCGCTCGCGGGTCGCGGACAGGTCGAGACCGCCCCACGCCTCCAGTTCGTAGCTGGCGTCGAGCAGCGCGCGGACGCGCTCGCGGTCCCCTTCGTCGATGGCCGTCACCGCGTCCCTCCGGAAGCGCTCGGCGGCCGCGACTGCAGCCCCTTCGAGGTCGGGGGTCCGTTCGGGAACGTCGAGGATGTGTGGCAGATCGGTGGCGCCCTCCGGGAGTTCCGGGAACGCGACCGGTCCCGCGACGAGCACCTCGTCGGCACCCGACGCCGCGACCCCCGCCTCGGCCGGATCGACGGCCACCAGGTGGTACGACCGGACGGCCTCCTCGACTGTGTCCGTGAAGCGGTCGGGGTCGTACTCCTCGCCGCGTTTGAACGCGAGTTCGGCAAGTCCGCGTCGTAACTCCGTCCGCGCGAGTGCCCCGAAGAGATCCACCACGCCCGCGAGTTCGTCCGGCGTCGGCTCCATGTGCCAAGGCAGTGGCCCGCACCCTTCAGCGTTCGGTCGCCGCCACAATCGCTTCCCTGGACAGCTTCCGTATCTCTCCCGGATCGATCGGGGCGTCACGCCAGGCTGGCAGCCGGCCGTCCTCGCCCGGCGGTGCGATCGCACCCGCGTAGGTCTCGACCTGTTCGCGTTCCCCGATGGCGTCGTACTCTAGCCCGTTGAAGGCCGCGTCCGCTGCGTACTGCTCGACCATCTCCAGCGCGCGCCCGCGGTACCGCTCGGGCAGCGTCCCGAAGTCGGGTTCGATCCCGGCGTCGGCCAGCGCGTGGAAGAGAGCGTCACCGACACCCCGGGACATATCCCCCAGCCCGTCCGGACCGCTCACCGACCGGTGGTCGTGTTCGTGGACGCCCAGGTCCACCTGGGCGCTTCGCTCGAAGCCGGCTGCGGCGTACGCTTCGCCCAGCGTTCCGATCTCGAGTCCCCAGCCACGCTGGACCCGCAGGCGCCGGACGAGATCGCCCGTGGCCGCGAACTCGCCGGCGAGCGGATACCGGAACGCACCGAGATACTCCAGGAGCGGGTCGTCGTGGCTGTCGGCGAGCACGTCGATCAGCGGAGCGAGGAACAGCCTGACGAGACGGCCATACAGCCGGCCGTCCTCCACGCGTGCGTAGTAGCCCTTCGAGAAGTCGTAGCCAGCAGCGAGTGGAAAGAGGAGTCGGTGGACGAGCGAGTCGTCGTAGCTCGTCGCGTCGACGTCGTGGACCACGACGAACTCCGAGTCCCCGGCGAGACCGAGTGCCAGCCAGACGTCCCGTCCCTTGCCGACGGTTCCGTCCAGCCCCGTCTCGTCGAGTCGTGCCTCGACGCGCGGGGCTGTACACCACAACACCTCGGTGTCCAAGTCGAATCCAGCGATCCAGTCGACGATATCGGTGATGTTCGGCCTGTCGGCCCTGAGCGCGATCACCACGCTGTCGGGGTCGACGTCTTCGAGCGTCGCGAGCACCCGCTCGGCAGCCAGACTCGCGTAATCGCAATCGGTCATCGGGACGACAACGGTCGCACGGTCCGTCGGCGCCTCCGGCGCGGCGTCGCCGAAGTCGTGTAGCGTTGCGACACGCTCCTGAACGTATTCCATCGGTAGACCGTTGGCTTCCAGGCGAAAAAGGGGCGCGATTCCCCCGGAGGTTTTTGTCACTCGATGGCATACGGTCGGGTATGCAATCCGTCAGAAAGGGGCTCCGTGCGGGTGACCTCGAGAAAGATACGTACGAACGCCTGACGTGTTCGGCGTGTGACGAGGAACTCGAGACGCGAAACGACCCCGACGAGGTCGGCAAACTCCGGGCCTGTCCGGAGTGCGGGCGCGAGTGGAAGGAAGTCGGGTGATCGCTGGCCGGCGGCACCAATAGAGCAGGGCGCGGCCTACTCGAAGACGGCGTCGAAGGCCGTCGCGCCCATCGGTTCGTACGTCCCTGCTTCGACGTTCTCCTCGACGTGGTCGCGGGAACTCGCCCCGACCAGCGAACAGGTCACGCCGGGGCCGCTCCGGGCGAAGTTGATCGCACGCTGGGCGCGCGTCTCGCCGTCGAG
>JAHENO010000213.1 GCA_018609945.1 Haloarculaceae archaeon
CCCGGACGCCGTCGCAGTAGTGGTTCATCTCCTCGTGGCCGCGGTGATCGGTGCTATTTCCTCGCTCGGCGCACCGTCCTTCCTTGCGGCGATGGTCTTTTCCGGCGTCGTGCTCGCCGCTCTCGCCCCGATCCAGGAGCGGTACGTCTTCCGGAAGTTCCGCCAACGTGACGTTTCGCTCGCGATGATGCTCGTCGTCTCGCTGGCGGTCGCGTTCATCGTCCGCTTTAGCGTCCAGACGATCTTCGGCGGGACGACCCGGAGCTACGACATCCAGTCGACTGTGACGCTGTTCGGCAGCGAGATCAAGGTGGCAATCGCCAAGTTCATTGATGTCTACGTCGCGGGAAGCGGCGTGCTGGTCCAGGTGACCGACCCCGCCGAGGACGCGGTGCTGTTCAACAGTCTCTGGTCCTGGCCGGTCTTTGCGGCAATACTAATCGCGAGCCTCGCGGTCGGGTACGCGGGCTACCGGTATCGGCTGGGAACCCGGGCCATCCTGGGTCCGTACCTCCTCGGGACGATCCTCGCGCTGGTGACGTTTTGCGTCGGAGGACTCGTACTGGGCCCATCGGTCTCGCCCCCGGAGAGTGCGTTCATCGACTCCCGCGTCCGGCTGTCGGTCCTGCGACTGTTCATCATCCTGCTTGCAATCGCGATGATGGGCGCGCTGCACGCCACTCTGCGGGCGACGAAACTCGGGAAGGCGATGCGCGCGACCAGCGACAACCGGGACCTCGCGCAGGTCCGGGGCATCAACGTCGACCAGGTGACGATGGGCGTGTGGGTCATCGCCGGCCTCTATGCCGGCATCGGCGGGACCGCCCTCGGGTTCCTGTTCGGGGCTCTCACCATCACGATGGGGTTTTTCCTCCTGTTGCCCATGTTCGCCGCGGTCATCCTCGGTGGCATCACCATCTACGGTGCGCTGCTTGGCAGCTACGTCGTCGGCCTCTCCATGGAGGTCGGGCTGTTCGCCACCGGACTGGACGCGACCTACCGCGTCCCGATGGCGTTCGTGGTGCTGATACTGGTGTTGATCGTCAAACCGGAGGGAATCACCGGGTGATACCATGGCTGTAGTATCCGACATCATCGTTTCGCTGGGCGTACTGGCAACCTTTTACGGGCTGTTGGCCCTCGGAATGAACATCAAATTCGGCTTCACGGGCTTGCTCGATTTCGGCCACGTCGGGTTCTACCTCGTCGGAGCCTACACCGCGGCACTGCTCGTCATCGCGCCGGACGCAGGCGGGCCCGACACGGTCTACGTTATCGGGCTCGATCTCCCGTGGGCCGTCGGCGTGCTCGTGGCGACGATACTCGCGGGTGTCGTGGGGGTGTTCGTCGCACTCCCGACACTCAGACTCCGCGAGGACTACCTCGCGATAACGGTTCTGGGGGTCGCGGCCATCTTCCAACGGATCGTGCAGGCCGAATCCTGGCTGGTCAATGGCCCCGACGCGCTCCGGGGCTATTCCCCGCCACTCATCAATCTGTTCCCGGTTAGCGGCGGATCCGTCATCGGTGCGATTGTGATGGGCGTCGCGGGCGGCGCAATCTGGATGGGCAGCACCTGGGCGCTCGGGCGAGCGACGGAACTCGAATTCGAGGCCGGGGCAAAGCCGGGTATCACCGTCGCCAGCCGCCTCTACGGGATCGTCACCTTCGGCACAGACCGGGTGCTCGACCTCGATGACTACCGCAGAGCGGCGCTGATCGCGGGTGCCATCGCGGCCGTCATCGGCGGCGTGCTGGCCTTCTTTGCAACGGATGGCCTCCTCGCGTGGGGTGTCGTCGTGTCGGTGTTCACCTGGCTCGTGGCGTTCGTGTGGCTCAACCGCTACTCCGGTGGCTTCGACACCGTCGACTATCTCGCCACCTTCGCGCTCGGGGCCGCCTACATGGCCGCGCTGGCGCCCATGTTCTTCCTGGAGGCGTTCCAGCTGTGGGTGCCCCTGACGGCGCTGGCGTTCGCCATCGTCATCGGCGCGACGGTCTACCTCTACACCAACTGGCAGCCCTTCGCCAACAGGCCGTTCAAGTACGGCCTGTTCACCGGGCTGTGGTTCGGGTTCATCTGGTATATCCCGATCCAGATTCTCTCCCCGGTCATGGCCGCGGACTGGGGGACCGTCTCCTCCTCGATTTTCGGCAACGCCGTCTGGATCCTCTCGTTTTCCGGCGAGGTACCGGAGATCGGCTACTCGCGGTTCAAACTGTTCCTGTTCGGGACGATCCTGCTGGTCGCGCTGTATCTGACCGAGCTGATGATCGACTCGCCGTTCGGGCGCGTCCTGCGTGCCGTCCGCAACGACGACCGCGTGGTCAACTCCCTCGGGAAGGACCCCTTCATGTACAAGATCATGAGCATGGCCATCGGGTCGGCACTGGCCGGTCTGGCCGGGGCGCTGGCAGCGATGCACTTCCAGGTGCTCGTGTTCACGATGTTCGCCCCGCGGGTGACGTTCATCGCGCTGTTGATGCTGTTCCTGGGTGGCGTCGCCAACAACCGGGCGATGGTCCTCGGGGCCTTCCTCTTCTGGGTGTTCCAGACCGCGACCACCCAACTGTCGGGCTTCGTCGCGGCCGGCCTGCGCGAGAACATCCAGGCGTTCCGGTTCGTGGTAATGGGCGTGTTGTTCTTGCTGTTGCTCTACTACCGGCCCCAGGGAATTATGGGCGAACACTCCGCAGCGGAGGTGGGTAGCGAATGAGCGACGCACCCCTCCTGGAGGTCGAGAATCTCCGGAAGAGTTTCGGTGGCATCACCGCAGTCGACGGCATCTCGTTCGAACTGGAGGCCGGGAAAGTGACCGGCCTCATCGGCCCCAACGGGGCCGGCAAGACCACGACGTTCAACCTCGTCAGCGGCTTCTACAAGCCCGACAGCGGCACCATCCGCTTCAAGGGAACGGACACGCAGAAACTGATGCGTCCCGCGCCGGTCGAACAGGGCGTCTGGACGAGCGCGTCGGCCGGCTTTCTCGGGTTGATCGGGGCTGCCACCGGGCGCGTCACCTACGGCGTCTCCGCGGAGGCGCTCGCCGGCGGCGCCGTGGCCGGCGCTGCGGTAGGCGTCGGGCTCTACGTCGGCCAGAACGCGATCAACAACCGCAGGGGGACCTACAAACACTCCCGGCCGTTCCGGCTGGCACGCAGGGGGATGGTCAGAACCTTCCAGATCACCCGCGAGTTGACCGAAATGACGGTCCTCGAGAACCTGATGCTGGCACCCCCGGACCAGACCGGCGAGGGCCCCCTCAACGCTGTCATCCGGCGCAACACGATCGCCGAGGAGGAAGAGCAGTTCCGCGATCGCGCCGAGGAGATCATCGAGTTGCTCAAACTGGATCACCTGCGCGACGAGAAGGCTGGCAACCTGAGCGGCGGCCAGCGGAAACTGCTGGAACTCGGCCGGGTGCTGATGCTCGACCCCGACCTGGTGATGCTCGACGAGCCGGTCGCCGGTGTCAACCCCGCCCTCACCGACCAGATCATGGAGGCCATCACCTCGATGCGCAACGAGGGCTACGGCTTCTGTATCGTCGAACACGAGATGGACGTCATCATGTCCCTCAGCGACAAGATCATCGCCATGGCCGAGGGCCAGAAGATGGCCGAGGGGCCCCCCGAGGAGGTCCAGCAGGACGAACAGGTCCTCGAATCCTACCTCGGTGGGTGACCTGCGCGCGACCGGCACCTCCCCCGCGCAGCCGCGACTGACCCCGCGTCCGCACTTTTTGATACTCGGATACGAATTAGTTTTTGAAACATTCACTCGTCCCTCTCCCGACTGCATCTCCGGGCTTTCAGGGGTTTATTCGGCGCAAAAATTGACGAAGAGAAGATTGGGGACAAATACATAAGTAATCGTTCCACACACCCAAATGTGGTAGCGTATCGACCACTGCTGTCGGGGCACGACAGCTACGCAACAGGACACCCATGACTGACAACGAAGACGACACCGGTTCGAGTGGTTCGCGTATCAATCGGCGCAAATATCTCGCGATGTCGGCGGTCGGTGCCACCGGACTCGCCGCCGGCTGTGGCGGCGACGGTGGCGGCGGCGACGGCGGCGACGGCGGTGACGGTGGCGACGGCAGTGACGGCGACGACATGGACGGCGGCGACGGCGGTGACGGCGGCGACGGCGGCGGCAGTGACGGCGACGACATGGACGGCGGCGGTGGCGAAGCCATCCCGCTGGCGTCGTTCTGTCCGCTCTCGGGCGCGGGCGGCGCGTTCGGCCCGGGTCAACAGGCCGGCTTTAACATGGCCATCGAGGACATGAACGAGGCCGGCGGCATCCTCGGCGGCCGGACGTTCGAGGCCATCAACAGGGACACCGAGACCAAGCCCGACCGGGCCTCCGCGAAACTCAACACGGTCATCTCCAACGAGAACATCGAGGCGTTCGTCGGCACGTGGTCCAGCGGCGTGAGCGCGACGCTTGCCCCCATCGCGGCGGACAACCAGATCATGCAGATGGGCAACGGGACGACGAGCCCGACGCTGGCCGAGCAGGGCTGGCGCGAGGTCGACGGCGAACTCCTCAAGTACATGGGCCGGACCTCACCCAACGACGGCTCGCAGGGCATCGCGATGGCCGGCGCCCTCAACGACATCATCGAGGCCGACTCCGCGGCGTTCATGCACGTCGACAACCCGTACGGTGCGGGCCTGGCCCGGAAGGCCAGCGAGGCCTTCAACGGCGAGACGACGGCGATGGTGCCGGTCGCGAAGCAGACCAGCGACTACACCTCCGCGCTCGATCAGGCGTTCGCGGACGACCCGGACGTGTTCGGCCTCATCGTCTACCCGGCCAACGGAGAATCCATCCTCAAGCAGTGGAACCGTGGCGGCTACGGCGGGCAGCTCGTGATGTCCGAGTCACTGTTCCTCCAGGACCTGTTCAACAGTCTGCCCGACATCTTCGATGGCTCGTACATCACGTCGATGAAGATCGAGGGCCCCTCGAAGGACTACTTCGAGTCGAACCTACAAGACCGGATGGACCAGAAGCCGACGTCGTTCTCGCACCACTCTTTCGACTCGACGATGCTCATCGGGCTGGCCGCACACGCGGCCGGCGAGTTCAGCGGGACGGCGATCTCCAAGAACATCCAGGCGGTCTCGCGGCCGCCGGGCGAGGAGATCGGCGCCGGTGCCGACGAGTTCCAGCGCGCGAAGGACCTCTTGGACGACGGCGAGCAGATCAACTACCAGGGTGCGTCCTCGACCACCGACCTGAACTGCTTCTACGAGCCGTACAACCCCTTCCAGGTGTACGAGCTGACCAAGGCAGACGACGGCACGATAAGCACCGAGGTCGTCGACGAGTTCCCCGTGGAGTTCTTCCAGGGCAAGCTCTACACCCAGGAACAGCTCGACAAGTACAACTGCGAATAACACCGATCGAGAGAAGCTCCCTCTCGTCTCGTATCCTCGCCGGACCGCCGGCGAATGTGAAACCCGAACTCTTTACACGGTCTTCAGAGAAGGTGTGATACGATGGGAATCCTCGAAGTCACGGACATGGTGACGGGCTACGGTGACGCCGAGATCGTCCACGGGATCGACCTCGAGGTCGAACCCGAGGAGATGGTCTGTATCATCGGGCCCAACGGCGCCGGGAAGTCGACGGTCATGCGGGCGATCTTCGGGTTGATCGACGTCTGGGAGGGCCAGGTCGTCCTCGCCGGCACTGACGTGACCGAGTATCGGCCGGACGAGATCACCCGCGTCGGCGCCAGTTACGTCCCGCAGCGCAACAACGTCTTCCCGAACCTCACGGTGCGGGAGAACCTCGAGATGGGCGCGTACGTCGACGAGGACCTCACTGAGGAGGACTTCCAGAAGGTCTACGACAGGTTCCCGATCCTGGAGGAGCGGCAAAACCAGAAGGCCGGGACGATGAGCGGCGGCCAACAGCAGATGGTCGCGATGGGTGCCGGGCTGATGATCGACCCCGACATCCTGCTGGTCGACGAGCCGAGCGCCGGCCTCGCACCGGACCTCGTCGAAGAGATGTTCCAGCGGATCCGCCGCATCAAAGAACAGGGCACGGCGGTCCTGATGGTCGAGCAGAACGCCCGGCAGGCGCTGCGCTACTCCGACCGGGGCTACGTCCTCGACCAGGGCGAGAACCGCTTCGTCGGCTCCGGCGAGGAACTCCTCGAGAGCGAGGAGATCAAGGAACTGTATCTCGGGACTGCCAGCGCCGAGGCCGACTAACGGCGGCCGCACATCGCCGCTGTTCGGTCGCCAGTCCCGTCGCTCACTCGATGCCCAGCGTCGACTGTGGGGGCGGGAGCAGGACCTCCCCGTCGGGGTGGGCCTCGCGCCACTCGCCCCAGGTGGTCACCGTCGAGGGGACGATTTCCATGTCGGTGCCGGTCGCCGGTCCGCAGATTGCCTGTGCAACGCCCTGACTCCAGAAGCTCCGGGTCAGTTCGTCGTACATGACGAGGTTGGCGCCGTCCCTGACCGTCGTCTCTCCCTCCCATCTGTTCGCGCCGAAGGTCCTGCCGCTCTTGGCGCTGGCCGAGATGTACCTGTCGGGCGGGCGCCACAGCTGGCCCGAGACGCCAAAGCGGGTCACCTCGCCGTCGACGACCCGCCGGGCGACGAGGCCGGTCCGACAGATCGAACAGAAGGTTACGATCAGCGGGACGCCGTGGGTGTCGTTGACGACCTCGTGGTGCCAGAGGACCGACACCGGGTACGCGCGGGCGAGCCCGTCGACATCCCGTCCCACCACGGTCGCCTCGTCCGGGAGCCCCTCGTCCTCTTCCTCGCGAAGGTACCGGGAGGCGATGTCGTAGCCGTCCCAGCCGGCGTCGAAGGCAGGCTCGGCGATCTCGACGATGGAGAACTCCTCTTTGATGGAGGCCTCGCAGATGTCCGCGGGGTTGCCCGTCCCCGCCAGGCCTGGCGGGTCCCGCGGCGTGTCCGTCGGCGTGGCTTCCGGCGTCGGCGTGGCTTCCGGCGTCGTGGCCTCGTCGCTTGCGGACGCCGTCCCGTCGCCGTCGGCTGCGGGGGTCGACCCGGTGCTCGCGGAGCGCTGGCAGCCCGTGACCCCCCCCGCGACGCCGCTCCCGAGGGCGGCGAGGAACATCCTGCGGTTCACCCGGGGGAGTTGGGCACGGCTCGCGTTAACCCTTTTCCCCTAGCCCTCGAGCGGGACACGACCGATGGTGACCGTCTCGTCGGTGAGGTCGACGCCGTCATCGGTGTAGGAGAGCGCGGTCACCTGCAGGGTCTCGGGTCGGCTCTCCGCGGGGAGCGGCCAGCTCTCCTCGACGACTGCCGACTCGCCGGGCGGGATCTGACCGGTGGACGCCCCCCCGTCGACGACCTCGCCTGCTGTCGTCCGGACGTCCCCCAGCCGGAGTTCGTAGGGGACGTCGGTCGTGTTATCGACCGCCACGGACAGTTCGAAGCGCCACCCCGACTCGCTGACGCGGATCCGTGCCTCCCGGACGGTTTCGGTCGGCTCGGTCCCCTCGAGGAGTTCGTCACCGACACCCACCGACGGCTCCGCCGTGGGCGTCGGCGTGCCAGCGGTGCCCCCGTCGTCGCGGTCCTGCCCCAAGAGGTGGACCCTGATGAGGCCGATGAAGGTCCGGGCCTCGATGATGATCGGGAGGCCGATCCCCAGACCCACGAGCAGGCGGAGTATCCACCGCCGACGGGTCGTGCCCTCCTCGTCAGCGGCGCCGGTCCCGGCAGCGGCGCCCCCGTCAGCGACGCCGTCTCCACCAGCGCCCCCATCGCGGCTGTCGCCGGGGCTGTCGGCTGCGGGATCCGCGTGGCGGTCACCGTCGTCGGTCGTGGGGTCGTCAGTCATAGATTCGGGGGCGTTGTCTCGTACTTGCCCGCGTCCCGCTTTGGGCGTTGCGTTCTCCGCGGAACGCCGGACGCGACCGAGAGGCGGGAACCCGCGGCGTTCCGCCAGGGGGACAGGAAACCAGCCGCAGCGTTACACCGGGATGGGTGGCGACCCGGGCGTCAGCAGTCCGTCGCTGATGATGCTCCAGATCGGCAAGCCGTAGGCCAGCGCGACCAGCACGACGGCGATGGCCGTCCAGACCTTGAGGTTGTCGAGCACGCGCGGGCTGCCCTCGGGGCCCGACAGCGGGTCGGGGATCGACCCGTTGACCGCCAGCGGTGCAGCGCCGCTCTTGCCGAGCCAGGTGCCGAACATGACCACGAGGAACATCGCGAGCGCGACGAACAGCAGGGTGCTCCCGATGGCGATCTGGAGGCGCATCTCACCGACGGTGCCGACGACCGGATCGAAGGGCGCCGAGCCGGCCTCCTGGAACATGGGTTCGGCGGTCCGGCGCGGGAGGCCCGCCAGACCGGCCCGGTGCATCGCGTTGGACATCAGCGTCATCCCGACGAACCAGACGTAGGGCTGGACCATCGCCAGCCGGCGGTGCTGGAGGCGCTTGCCCGTGATCTGGGGGATCAGCCAGTAGGCGATGGCCATGATCGTCAGCGCGAATGCGGTGCCGACGGTCAAGTGGAAGTGGCCGGGCACCCACAGCGTGTTGTGGATGAGGTAGTTGATGTTCATGCCGGCGTTGATCATTCCGGAGAAGCCGCCGGCGGCGAACATCAGTCCCGCGAGCGCACACCCGGAGAATGCCGGCCGGTCCCAGGGCAGCGACCGGAGCCAGCCCACGTAGCCGCCGCCGCCGCGCTGGCGGGCCCCGTGTTCCAGCGAGGCCACGACGGTGAACGCGGTCAGCAACGATGGCAACAGGAGCATCATCGTGTTCGTCATCGAGACGAACTTGAAGCCTTCGGGGATGCCGGGGTCCACGTACTGGTGGTGGAAGCCGACCGGCGTCGACAGCAGGAGGAAGAGGACGAACACGGCGCGTGCCAGCGGGTCGCTGAACAGCCGCCCGCCCGCGAGCTTGGGCAGGACGGTGTACCACACGAGGTAGGCCGGCAGCAGCCAGAAGTACACGACAGGGTGGCCGAAGAACCAGAACAGCGTCCGCGTGAGCAGCGGGTCGACGGTGTCGATCAGCCCGAGCGACCACGGAATGAGGAACACGACCACCTCGACGGCCACGCCCAGCGTCGCCAGGTACCACATCAGGAACGTCGTCAGCACCATGAACGTCTGCAGCGGGATGCGCTCGCCGGGGTTGTCCTTGCGCCACTCCCAGTAGGTCAGGAAGTAGACCGCCCCGGCGACCCACGAGCCGATGATGATCAGCGCCGCACCGAGGTAGAAGGCAGGGTGGGCCTGCATCGGCGCGTAGAAGGTGAAGAGGACGTCCGAGGACTCGAAGGGGAGTTGCGGGACGAACCCGTTGAGGATCGACGTCGCGGCGAGGACGGTCCCGATCACGAGCAGCCAGAACGCGCCCCACGCGAGGCGGTTGCTGGCGAGGGGGCGTTCCAGGCTGCGCGTGGTCGCCCACGTGAACAGCGCGGCGATCGAGAAGGTCGTGAAGACGAGCGCGAGCAACACGCCGTGCCCCGTCAGGATCGTGTAGTAGTCCGCAGCGTTGATGGGTAGCGCCTCGCGGAAAGTGTCGGTCCGATACAGCGCCTGAACGAGGCCGAACACGCCGCCCAGCGCCAGCGCCAGGAATGCGACGCCGAACTCCCACCGGGCGATCTTTGCCGCCCGCGGGTACTCGTCGACGTAGGCCATCAGTCGCTCACCTCCGCTGCCGGGTCATCGATTGCAGCGGGTCCGGTCGCCGAGGCGTCGAACTGGGACTGGTCCACGACGCGGATCTGCCCCTGCATGTTGTGGTGGGCGGCCCCGCAGTACTCGTGACAGACGATGTGGTAGGTGCCCGGCTCCTCGAAGACGGTCGTGATCCGTGCGACCTGGCCGGGGACGACCATGGTGTTGATGTTCGTCCCGACGACGCTGAACCCGTGCGTGACGTCCGGCGAGGTCACGTAGAAGGTCACCCGGGTGTCGGCGGGCACCTCGATGGGCTGGCTCGAACCCGGCCGGAACGAGAACTGCCGGGCCTCGACGTAGACCGCGTACTCGCCGTCGCCGGCCTCGTAGACGCCGGGTTCGCGGAAGTTCTCCGAGGCGGTGATATCGCCAGGGTCGACCGTGCCGCCGTCGTCGTTGACCATCGCCACGCCGGCGCCGACCGCCCCGTAGACGACGGTCGCGACGAACCCGAGTATCAGTACGAGCGACGCAGCGAGCCAGAGTTTCTCGAACCTGTGTATCTCCATGGTATCACCCGATCACCGTCGGTCCGTTTCCGAGGAACTCCACGAAGTACATGAATATCCACAGCCCGACCAGTATCAGGAAGTAGACGACGATCAGCGACAGCGTTCCCCAGGGGTCGTACTCGTCGTGGCCGATCTCTTCGAGGTCTTCCTCCGGGGCCTCCCGGATCGCGCCGTGCTCGTCTCTGCCACTCTCGCCGACCGGCAACTCGCGGCGCTGCTGATAGTAGTAGACACCGAACGGCGAGAGGAGCGCCGCCCCCCCGAGGCCGAAAGCTAGTACCTCCCAGACCGTCACGCCCTCCGGCGGGCCGGTCGGTGCCTGGACGTCGCCGCCGCCGTCGCCGTCACCGCCGGCCGCGCCGGGTGCGGGGCCGACGACGATTGCCCCTTTCATCCCAAGCGAGAGGTGGGGCTCACAGAGGTACTTGTAGACACCCTCGGTCTCGAAGGTATGCGAGTAGGTGTAGCCGGAGTTTTCGAGTGCCTCCTCGCCGGCCCAGTCAGCACCCTCGGGCTGTTCCTCGACGACGACGTTGTGGTTGTCCGAGGTCCACTCGAAGACGACGGTCGTCCCCGGGGAGATACGGAGTGCCGGCGGTGCGTACGCGAAGGTCCCGCCGTTGCCGTCGGCGCCGACCTCGACTGTCACCTCCGACTGGCCGGTCCTGTCGACCGTGGTGCCGTCGTAGTTGTCGACCGCACCGCCAGGTGCCGAGTCGGTGAACCAGTCGCCGTACTCCGCGGGGACGCCGCCACCGCCATCGCCGCCGTCGCCGCCGTCTCCCTGTGCGGCTTCCACGACGACCACGCCTTTCATGCCGACCGCGAGGTGTGGCTGGCAGAAGTACTTGTAGACGCCCTCGGTCTCGAAGGTATGCGAGTAGGTGTAGCCGGTATTTTCGAGTGATTCCTCGCCGGCCCAGTCGGCGCCGTCGGGCTGTTCCTCGACGAGGACGTTGTGGTTGTCGGAGGTCCACTCGAAGACGATCGACGTGCCCGGCGAGACACGAACCGCCGGGGGTGCGAACGCGAAGGGGCCGCCGTTGCCCTCGGCGCCCACCTCCACGGTGACCTCGCTCTGGCCGGTCATGTCGGTGACCGTGCCGTCGTAGTTGTCGACGTCGTCGAGCCAGCCGCCGAAGCCGTTCTGTGCCCTGGCGGGCGCGCTCGCCATGGCACCGACCAGTCCGGCCGCGCCGGCCAGACCGGCCCCGCGGAGCAGCGTTCGCCGCGAGACATCCGGCGGGTCGCCCGCTCTCGACGCGGTACTGCCGTCCGGTCGCGTTGAGCCTGTCATCCTGAATCACCTTCCGGTCGCGTCGCCCGGCACCGGCGTACGGTCCGGGCCCGTCTAGCGGGTCCTACGATTGCCATCAGATAATACTTAGGATGTCTCCATTTGAAAACGCGAGAGCGTTCCCACGCCCGTGGAATGGGCCGCAGTTTTTTATAACTCTCTTCGCAAAAGTCACCTCATGAACGTCAGCCCACGGATACTCGCGGCGCTGCTCGCGCTGGTCGTCGTCGTCCCGGTCGTGATATTCCAGCTCGAAACGACGGCCGCCTCGCTGGCTCTGTCGCTCGTCAGCGTGGCCGTCCTCGTCGGGAGTCTCTTCCTGCTCTTTTCGCCGCCCGAGACCACCCACGCCTGAGACGGGTATGGCCTGTACCCTCTGTGACCTGCCGACGCCCGAGCCCCCAGTCAGCGCCGACGACGTCGACGGCCAGTTTTGCTGTCAGGGGTGCCTGGAGATCGCCCGCGTCCTCGAGGACCCCGCCGGCGTCGACATCGACAGTCCCGCTGACGGGCCGGGCGAGAGCGACAGCGAGGACGGGGCCGACGGCACTGCCGCCCCCATCGTCGACGGCGCGGCCGACGGCACCGTCGAGACGGGAGCTGACGCACTCGAACGCGGACCCGACGAGGCGGGCGGCGAGTCGGCGTTCCTCTCGGTGTCGGGGATGCACTGTGCGACCTGCGAGGCGTTTCTGGAGGCGCGGGCGACAGATCACGACGGCGTGCTCGCCGCCGCCGCCAGCTACCCGGCCGAGGCGGTGAAGCTCACCTACGACCCCGACGAACTTTCGACCGCGGACCTCCCCGACCTCATCGAGGGGTTCGGGTACGAGGCGGCCGTCAGCGACGCGACTGGTGGCGAGCAGGCGCGCCACGACGAACAGCTCTCCGACCGGAGGGACAGCCGGGAGGCCGACACCGGCGGCCGGCTGCTGATCGGCGGCTTCTTCGCGATGCTCGTGATGGTCTGGTACGTCCTCTTTCTGTATCCCAGCTATCTCGGCGTCCCGGGCGAGGGCCTCCTGTTCGACCTCTCGGGGACCTCGGGGGCGTACCTGCTCGGCAACGTCTGGCTGTTCGCGACGGTCGTGCTGGGGCTGGTCGGGTATCCCGTGTTCCGCGGGGCGTACGTCAGCGCCCGTGCGGGTCACCCGAACATGGACCTGCTCGTGGCCATCGCCGCGGGGACCGCCTACCTCTACAGCACGGCCGTCCTCCTGCTCGGCCACACCGAGGTGTACTTCGACGTCGCAGTGGTCATCGTCATGGCAGTGGCGGCCGGCAACTACTACGAGGGGCGGGTCAAGCGTGGCGCGGTCGAGCGGCTCTCGGCGCTGACGGCGGGTCGCGTCGACGAGGCGCG
The DNA here is from genome assembly GCA_018609945.1 of Haloarculaceae archaeon. Classification (GTDB taxonomy): domain Archaea; phylum Halobacteriota; class Halobacteria; order Halobacteriales; family Haloarculaceae; genus SW-9-67-25. The sequence continues at coordinate 12,900 of JAHENO010000213.1, forward strand.
CCGGCGGACCGCGGACGGCACCGAGACGGTCGGGATCGGCGACCTTGAGCCGGGTGACGAGGTCGTCGTCCGTCCGGGCGAGCGAATCCCAGTCGACGGGACCATCAAGGAGGGGCAGGCGGCCGTCGACGAGTCGCTGGTCACCGGCGAGGCCCGCCCGGTCCGGCTCGAACCGGGCGACGAGGCGGTCGGCGGGGCCGTCGTCACCGACGGTCGGCTGGTCGTCGCGGTCGGCGAGGACGCGACCAGCACGCTGGACCGCGTGATCGGCGTGCTCTGGGACGTCCGGACGGCCCGGCCGGGCACACAGCGGCTGGCCGACCGGATCGCCGCCGTCTTCGTCCCGCTGGTGTTCGTGCTCGCCCTGGTCACCTTCGGCTGGCACCTGCTTTCCGGGTTCGGTCCCGCACCTGCCCTGCTCGTGGGGCTGACGGTGCTGGTGGTCTCGTGTCCCTGCGCGCTGGGGCTTGCGACGCCGCTCGCCGTCTCGCGCGGTGTCAGCGAGGGGCTCGACCACGGCGTCGTCGTGACCAACGCAGAGGCCTTCGAGACGGCACACGAGGCCGACGTGGTCGCCCTCGACAAGACCGGGACGCTCACGACCGGCGAGATGCGCGTCCTCGACTGGTCGGGCGAGGACCGGACCCTCCGCCGGGCCGGCGCAGTCGAGCAGTATGCCGACCACCCCGTCGCCGAGGCAATCGCCGAGGAGGCGGGCGCCACCGAGGCGACGGTCACGGACTTCCAGACCCACCCCGGCAGCGGCGCGAGCGCGCGACTCGCCGACGCTCCTGCCAAAGAGAATGGCGACGGAAACACGGGCGGGGAACGGGTGATCGTCGGCAGCCCGGACCTGTTCGAGGAGCGCGACTGGGCGATACCCGAGCGGTTCGCCGAGCGCGTCCGCGAGGCCCGCGAGCGCGGCCACGTCGCGACGCTCGTCGGCTGGCAGGGGTGCGCTCGCGGCGTGATCGTGGCCGGCGACGACCCCCGTCCCGAGTGGGCGGACGTGGTGTCGGACCTGGCGGCCGACCGCCGGGTGGTGGTCCTGACCGGCGACGACCCGGTTGCCGCCGAGCGGTTCCGCACCCATCCTGGCGTCGACGAGGTCTTCGCCGGTGTGCCCCCGGAGGGCAAGGCGGCCGTCGTCGAGCGTCTGCGCTCCGAGGGGACCGTCGCGATGGTGGGCGACGGCGTCAACGACGCCCCGGCGCTGGCGGCCGCCGACGTGGGGATCGCGCTGGACCACGCCGCGCTGGCGACCGACGCCGCCGACGCCGTCCTCGTCTCGGAGGACCTGCGTGCCGTCCCGACCGTGTTCGACCTCACCGGCCGGACGAAACGCCGCATCAGGGAGAACCTCGTGTGGGCCTTTTGCTACAACGGTGTCGCACTGCCGCTGGCAGTGGCGGGCGCCCTGAATCCCCTGTTTGCCGCTGTCGCGATGGCGGCCAGCAGCCTGCTCGTCATCGGCAACTCCACACGGGAACTGCTCGACGTCGACCGCGACCCGACACCGTCCACGACTGCAGAGCCGGTCGTCGGCACGGAGACGGTCGAGGCGTAAGCGTCCTCCGCACCGGGACGGTTGTGAGCCAGCCATGCACCCGCTCTGTGCTTTTTACCCCGATGGCACCATATGCGACGTATGGACCGTCGCCGGTTCCTCGGGACTGTCGGGTCCACCGCACTACTAGGGGGTGCCGGCTGTCTCGCGACCGACAGCGACGGGGACAGCTCATCGGGGACTGCGGGGACCGCGACGGCCGTGCGTGACACGTCCGAGGCCGTGGACGCGTCCGCGGTCGGAGCTGCGGACCTGCCCCTCGCGGAGTCGGACCTGGTGCGGGCCGCCGGGAAGGACGACATCCCGGCCATCGTCGATCCGGCCTTCGGTACCGACTGGTCGGCGGTCACCGCGACGCTGGACGGGCGCGACCCCGTCATCGGCGTGGCAACCGGGGACCGAGCACGGGCGTACCCGCTCGCGGTGCTCAACTGGCACGAGGTCGTCAACGACGCCTTCGAGGGGCCTCTGCTCGTGACGTACTGTCCCCTGTGCGGGTCGGGGGTGACCGCCGAGCGCCGCGTCGACGGCCGCGAGACGACCTTCGGCGTCTCGGGGTACCTCTGGCAGCGCGACCTCGTGCTGTACGACGACCTGACGGAGTCGCTGTGGAGCCAGATCCTCGGGCGGGCCGTCCGGGGGACCCGGACCGGCGAGCGCCTCGCCTTGCGCCCCTCGACGATGACCAGGTGGGGCGAGTGGCGCGACTCCTACCCCGACACCGAGGTGCTGTTGCCCCCGCCCGAATCGGGCACCGTCACCGGCCGTGGACGACGGAACTACAACACGAACCCCTACAGCGACTACGAGGATTCACAGCCACCCGACTTCTCCGTCGGCGACGACGACGAGGTGTCTCCGCGGGCGCTCGTCCTCGGCGTGGCGACCGACGGGGCTGCCAGGGCCTACCCGTTCCGGGTCGTCCGCGAGGCCGGAGGCGTCGTCAACGACCGCGTGGGTGACCTGCCGGTCGTCGTGGCGAGTACGCACGACTCGATGGTGGCCTACGACCGCCGCGTGGGCGGCGAGACAGTCGCGTTCGGCCGCGATGGCGACGCGCTCGTCGGCGGCGGGTCCCGCTGGGCGGTGGTCTCGGGACGGGCGCGCGACGGGACACACGAGGGCGTCGAACTCGGCCGCGCGAACGACCGCAGTCCGATGTTCTGGTTCGCCTGGCAGGACTTCTTTCCCGGGACGGACGTCTACGCGGGGCAGAGCTGAACTGGTGTCGACTTCCGGGTGGGCGCCCCCAATGACGTGCCTTTTTAGGGGATGCCACCGTAGCCCGCCCCAAGAATGTTCAACGCCATCGTGAGCGCGGATACGCTCCAGGCGACACTGGAGTCGGTGGGCGTGCTGGTCGACGAGTGTAAGATCCACCTGGACGATGACGGCCTCGCCATCCGCGCGGTCGACCCCGCGAACGTCGGGATGGTGGACCTCTCGCTGGACGCCGCGGCATTCGAGTCCTACGAGGCCGACGGTGGTCTCATCGGCGTCAACCTCGTCCGGCTCCAGGACATCGCCGGCATGGCCGACTCGGACCAGCTGGTCCACCTCGAACTCGACGAGGAGACCCGCAAGCTCCACATCTCCATCGACGGCCTGGAGTACACGCTCGCGCTCATCGACCCCGACTCCATCCGCGAGGAACCCGACCTCCCCGACCTGGACCTCCCGGCGACGGTCGTCATCGAGGGGCGGGACATCGACCGCGCCGTGACGGCCGCGGACATGGTCAGCGACCACATCGAACTCGGCGTCGACGAGGGCGAGGGGACCTTCTACGTCAGGGCCGAGGGCGACACCGACGACGTTCACCTCGAACTCGGCACGGACGACCTCATCGACCTCGTGGTCGGCCCCGCGTCGTCGCTGTTCTCGCTCGATTACCTGAAGGACATGAACAAGGCCATTCCGGCCGACGCCGAGGTCACCGTCGAGCTCGGCGAGGAGTTCCCGGTAAAGCTCCACTTCGACATCGCC
>JAHENO010000214.1 GCA_018609945.1 Haloarculaceae archaeon
ACAACACACGGTGGAGTGGTTTAATTCCTGTCACTGGCACGGTCCCTCCTGGAGACGGACGCACAGACGAGCGATCAGGACGTGTCGTCGGCGGAGTTGCTGGTGAACACCTCCGCCGTCACCGGGGCCCCGCAGACGACACAGCCTCGTTCGATGAGGGTCTCCCGCATCGGGTCGTTCACCTCCAGCGACCCGCCACACTCGGGACAGGTGAACACGTATCCCCCGTTCACTCCGTCACTCATTGTACTAGCTGACGCATGATTCCCTAATCAAGGCAGCCCCCGTTCCAGAAGTGTGAGACTAACGCACTACTGCCAGCGCACGGCTGTGAGAGTCCGCGTGTTCCCATTCTCACTCACCGGTTTGTCGAAACCTCGCACCTCTTGATGGCGGAATTACCCTGACCGAAATATAGCTCTTGTGGCTACGCTGGTGGTACGGTCGGGTGCCACAGCTAGACGACCGCAGTGGCGGCCACGACGGGACGACAGTCTCCGCCCCGACGTGCCCGCGTCAGCTCCATCGACCGGAGCCGGTGGACCCCGATGCCACGCGCGACGCGTGATAATGACTGCTGTAGTTCATTACTGGATCGACCGCACGACGGACCGCGGTCGGCCTGGAAAATAGCTACAGCAGTCATTATGAGTCCCCGGGCCGATTCTCTCGGGGACTGGTTCGTCGCTGCTGTCGACGTTCCGGGCCCTCTCTACAGACCCATCTCCCGCCGGAGCTCGGACTGGACGCGCTCGGCCGTCGCCGCGAGGCCGTCGCTGACGTCGACCGGGTACTCGGCGGGGCGTTCGATCGCCCGTACGTCAGCGGGGAGCTTCTCCAGGGTGTCGAACGTCCGTTCGCGGATCTCGTCGAGGGCCGGGAACTCGTAGACGACGTCACCGTCCCGGATGACGTCGACGAGTACCGCCTCGCCGCCGACATCTTCGTCGGCGCGGGCGAGGACGTCCCGCCGGAAGCTGTCGTCGTCGCGGAACCGACGGACGCTCTTCGCGCCGGGATAGGTCACCTTCCCCTCCGAGAGTTTCATACTCGGCTGCATCTCGCCGTCCCTCTGGACGGCGACGAGTTTGTAGACCGGGTTCAGCGTCGGGGCGTCCTTGCTGGTCGTCAGCGCCGTTCCCGGACCGAACCCGTCGGCGACACCGCCGTCGGCGAAGAACTCCTGCAGGAAGAACTCGTCGACCCCCGAGGACACGAAAACCGCCATGTCCTCGGGCAGAATCTCACGAACCTCCGTGGAGAGTGCTGCGAGGTCACCGGAATCGAGTCGGACGCCCCGCACGTCGACGCCCGTCTCGCGGGCCACCTCGAGTGCCGTCTTCGCGCCCGCCACCGTATCGTAGGTGTCGACCAGCAGGACCGAGTCCTCGCCGTAGACGTCGACGAACGCCTCGAAGGCGGCACGCTCGCTCGGGAAGCTCTGCACCCACGAGTGGGCCATCGTCCCGAAGACGGGGATGCCGAACTGTTCGCCGGCGGCCTCGTTGGAGGTGCCGTCGACGCCCCCGACGTACGCGGCACGGGCGGCCTTGAGACCGGCGTCGGTGCCGTGCGCCCGCCGCGAGCCGAAGTCGACGAGCGTCTGGTCGTCGCCATGTTGGCGGACGACATCGCGCATTCGGGCGGCTTTCGTGGCGATCAGGCTCTGGAACCCGACCTGGTTGAGCAAGAGCGTCTCGAACAGCTGGGCCTGGTCGAGCGGTGCCGTTACCTCCAGGAGCGGCTCGTTCGGAAAGACAGCAGTCCCTTCGGGCACGGCACGGACGTCCCCGGTAAACTCGAACGCGGCGAGATATTCGAGAAACGGCTCCGGGAATCCCTCGTCCCGGAGGTGGGCGAGTTGGCGGTCTCCGAACGAGAGGTCCTGGAGATAGGCGACGGCCTGCTCCAGACCGGCGGCGATGACGTACCCCCGGTCCGTCGGCAAGGACCGGAAGAACAGCGAAAACGTCCCGTCGGGCGTGTGTCCGCTCTCCCGATATGCGCGCAACATCGTCAGTTCGTATCTGTCGGTAAACAGCCCGACATCTTCGGCTGACAGGTATCCGAACGTGGTATCCCTGTGATCTGCCATGAGTCCCGTAGAGAGGCCCGGAACAAGGATGTGTTGCCGACGGTCGGATGCCGAACGCGAGGCTGGCGAACAGTTATTCACGTCCGTCGCGTAGGTGGCGATTGCGATGACGGTCGACCAACTCGGTGAATACGGGATGACGGAGATGAGTGACGACGAAGTCGAGGGGTTCCTCTCGAGTCAGAGTTTGGGTGTCCTCGGGCTGGCCACCGGCGGCGCACCGTACATGATCCCGATGTCGTACGGGTTCGACGGTGGGTCGCGCCTCTACTTCTTTTTCCTCGTGGGCGCCGAGAGCCGAAAGGAACGTCTCGCAGAGCAGGCCGAATCTGCCGGCTTTCTCGTCTACAGTGCCGAGACCATGTTCCACTGGCAGAGCGTCCTTCTGACGGGAGCGATACGGAAACTTCCCGAGGACGGGCGGGCCGACGTCGAGGCGTCGTCGAGTCCGACGTGGCGCCCCGAACTCTTCGAGACGGCAAGCGAGATGGAAGGCACGCACCTCTTCGAGTTCCAGATCGAGGAGTGGTCGGGGATCAGACACGTCGGTCTCCCACCCGGGTTTGCGCCTCGACAGGAGGGAGAAGAACAAGACTAGCTGTGGTCCTCCCCGACGTGGTGAATCCTTAGGAGGGTCCCCCCCGTAGTGGTCCCATGTCGTTTCCAGTTCGAGTCAGCGACGTGATGAGCCGGCCGGTTCGAACCGTCGACCCCGAGACGTCCATGGCTGATGCGGCGTCGACGTGCGACCGAGAAGCGATCGGCTCGGTGGTCGTCGTCGAGGACAGCAGTCCGGTGGGCATCGTCACGAGTGCGGATTTCGTCAGAGTGCTCGGGACCGTCACCGAACCCGGGCGCCACGCCGTGGCGGAGTTCATGTCCGCACCTGTCAGGACTATCCAGCCCGAGGCAACCCTCGGCGACGCCGTCGATACCATGCGCGACGACGACATCAGTCGGCTGGTCGTCGTCGAGGACGGGACGCCAGTCGGGCTCGTCTCGACCGACGACATCGCAGCGACCGTTCCGCAGATCCTCCACCGGAGCGAACTCACCGTCACACCCGGCGAGCACCAGTACCGGGTGCGCCCGGAGACGGCCTACGAACACGAGGAGTGGACCTACGAAAGTATGGCAGCCTCGGATCGCCACGTCTCCGTCGGCGACAGAGTCGAATTCCGGAAGGCGATCACCGAACAGGACGTTCGCTCGTTCGCCGCCCTGAGCGGGGACACGAACCGTCTGCATCTCGACGAGGAGTACGCGTCCGGGACCCGGTTCGGCCGGCGGATCGTTCACGGGACGCTGGTCAGCAGCCTCATCAGTGCCGCGCTCGCACGCCTGCCGGGGGTCACTATCTACGTCTCGCAGGACCTCTCCTTTCTCGCACCGGTCGATATCGGGGAGACGGTGACCGCCGTCTGCGAGATCGCCGAAGCACTCGGCCGGGACAAATATCTCGTCACGACCGACGTGGTCGACGATTCCGATACGAGTGTCATCGAGGGCCAGGCAGTCGTTCTGGTCGACGACCTCCCGGAAACGGCCTCCATCGAAATCGAAGCCATCCCGTGAGAGGCAGTCGGCGAAAGGCCGGGAGACACGACGGGGAGGGCCACGGCGCGCCGCGGTCACTCGGGTCCCAGAACCTCCAGCAGTTCGCGGGGCGTGTCGACGACGAACCCGACGTTCGGATCGTCGGCATCCGCATCGACGGCGCTGCCGTCGAAGGCAACTGTCGTCAGCCCAGCCCGGGTGCCCCCGCGCATGTCGTGTTCGTATCTGTCACCGACGTACATCGTCCGGGCCGCCGGGGCCGGACACTTCGAGAGTGCGGTCTCGAACACCTCCGGTGCGGGTTTGGTCCGACCGACTTCCTGTGACGTCGTCACGTGATCGAACTGGTCTCGAATCCCGAACGCCGTGAGGATGAATTCGGCCTCCCAGGTATCGATGTCGCTGATCACGCCGAGATAGTAGCCCTCGTCGGCCAACCGGGCGAGGACGTCGGCGACGCCGTCGGTCGGCCGGAACGCGTGGTCTGCGGCCTGGATCGCCACCGGGAACCACTCGTCGACCGGGACGGGTTCGCCGACGATCGCTTCGACGGTTCGGGCGTATCCCACGTGAGCAGGTCTGAAGGACCGCCCCTCGCGTTCCTTGAAGTACGCGCCGAGTTCCGCCTCCCAGCGATCGAGGGCCGCTGGCACGTCGAAGCCGAAATCGACCGAGAGCCCCGCCAGAAACAGTTCCCGCGCTCGCCTGACTGACGCCGGATCGAGTATCACACCGCCGATATCCCACAGCACCGCACTCCAGCGATCAGACATTTTCGGGTGGGGTCGTGGACGCTCGCGTCTGTCTCACGGGCTCTCCCGGGTTCACGGAGTATTGCCCTGCCGTGACGTCATTCGGGGCCGCCTCGTCGGTCGGGGCGTTTGAATCGTGTCGGTGGCCCATCGCGTCCGGATGACGAGAGAGACGCGCCGTTTGCAGCCGACTCCCTCGTCGTCTCGTCTTCAGTTCACTTCGATTTTGGTTCCCTGCGTCGCCGGTTCGCGTTTGGGCATCCGAACCGTCAGTATCCCGTTGTTGTAGGTGGCCGAGATGTCGTCCGCCTCGACGGCTTCGGGGAGCGGAACCGATCGAGCGACGGACGCCCGACGACGCTCGCGGCGAACGAAGTCGCCGTCTTCGGTCTCCGATTCTTCTTCGTGTTCGGCCTCCAGACGGAGGGCGCGATCAGTCACTCGAACGTCGATATCGTCTTTCGTGAACCCCGGCAACTCGGCGGTCAGCACGAACTCCTCGTCCTTGTCTTCGAGGTCGACCTTGACCGACGCTGTCCCGCTACCCTCGCTCGTGGACCGCTCCGGATCCCACCATCTGCTGGCCTCCTCGACGTTCTCTTGCATCTGCTCGAACAACCGCTCGAGTTCCCGAAACGGGTTTCGTGAGGTGGTCATAGCTCCATCTGGTATCTACGTGGGGAGGGCTAATAATTCCGGACGGTCGTTCCCGAACGCCGAGAACTACCCCACCGCTTTCCAAGTGCGTCGTCAGATCGAACGGGAGCTTCCGACACCGAACCTCAGATACCCAACAGTCCTGCGTGCCGGTCGAGGACTGTCCCGAGCGCGAGGTTCGTCTCTTCGAGCGCGTAGCGAACCCGCTCGACCGGTATCTCGACGTCGATCACCCGCGCGAGGTCGTGCGGGGTACCGGACACGACGATGTCCGGGTCGGCGTTCCGTATCGTCGTTTCGAGCTCCCGGATCTGGGTATCGCTGTAGCCCATCGCTGGGAGAACGGTGTCGAGGTGGCCGTGCTCGTCGAAGACGCGCCGGAGCGAGCCGACGGCAGCCGGTTCCGGGTCCACGATTTCCGCGGCCCCGTACTCGCGGGCGGCGATCAGTCCGGCGCCGTGGGGGGCGTCACCGTGGGTGAGTGTGGGTCCGTCTTCGACGACGAGAACGCGCTTTCCCGCGATCGCGTCCCTGTCGGCCGCAATCGTCGAGTTCGCGTGGATGATCTCGGCATCCGGGTTCGTCCGGCGAACATTCTCCTCGACCTCGCGGATCCCGGCTGCGTCGGCGGTGTTCTCCTTGTTGATGAGGACGTAATCCGCGAGACGGAGATTGGTTTCACCCGGATGATACCGCAGTTCGGATCCGGCTCGATGCGGGTCGGCCACGACGAGGTGGATGTCGGGAATGTAGAACGGGAGTTCGTTGTTGCCGCCGTCCCAGACGATGACGTCCGCCTCCTCCTGGGCACGGTCCCGGATCGCCGCGTAGTCGACACCCGCATAGACGACGTGTCCCCGTTCGATGTGACCCTCGTACTCCTCGCGCTCCTCGATGGTCACGCCGCTCTCGTCGAGATCCGCCCGCGTCTCGAAGCGTTGCACCCGCTGGGAAACGAGGTCACCGTAGGGCATCGGCTCCCGAACGACGACCACGTCCAGGTCCCGCTCGAGCAGCAGGTCGGCGATTTTCTGTGACGTCTGGGATTTCCCACAGCCCGTCCGAACCGCGTCGACGGCCACGACCGGGACCGCCGCGTCGAGCATCATCCGGTCCGGGCCGATCAGTCGGAAGTCGGCACCGGCGGCGAGCGCACGCGACGCCTGGTGCATGACGTGTTCGTGCGAGACGTCGGAATACGAGAACACGACCGTGTCCACGTCTTCGTCGTCGATGATCGCCTCGAGGGCTGACTCGGCACGGATCGGGATACCGTCGGGATAGGCCTCGCCCGCCAACTCCGGGGGATACCGCCGGTTGGGGAGTTCGTCGAGTTCGCCGATGTTCTGCGTGGCAGTGTGCGTGAATGCGACGACGTCGAAGCGGTCGTCCCCTCTGAAAACGGTATTGAAGTCGTGGAAATCCCGCCCCGCTGCACCCACGATGACCGTCCGAATCTGACTCATGCGACCAACTACGCGGCGGATGGGGGATTAGCGTTGACCCCCAACTCTCACGACGTGGGAACTGTGCGTACCAATTAAGGGTCGCACCCGGATTGGTAACTAACTGATGGCACGTACTTCATCGACACGGTTCGAGAAGATGACGGAACTCACGGCCGACTCGCTGACGCTCATCGAGGGACTTCCCGGACTGGGATTGGTTGCCTCGATTGCAGTCGATCAAATCACGAAACAGCTCGAGCTGGACCAGCACGGAACGATCGTTTCTGACGATTTCCCGCCGGTCGCAGCGTTCAACGAGGGGCGGGTTCGTGACACGGTGCGCGTCTACGCCGGCGAAGATCCGGCCGTGATGACTCTGCAAAGCGATGTTCCGATCCCTCCGGGGGCGGTCGAAGCGTTGAGTCAGTGCGTTCTGGGTGACGTGGCCGAGGAATTCGAACGGGCCGTGTTCCTCGCGGGGGCACCTGCGGAATCGCAAGAGGAGGTCGGGGAAGTCGTCGGTGTCGCCACGACCGATCAACTGGAGGCTGCGCTTACTGGCGCGGGAATCACCCTGGCAGATGGGGCAGGCGTTATCGGTGGTGTGACTGGTGCGCTCCTGTCAGATTGCTATTACGATGGCGTTCCGGCGGCAGCCCTCATCGTCCGTTCGAACCCCTACATTCCCGATCCGAGAGCGGCGCGCGCCGTCATCGAGAACGCACTGGAACCCCTCGTCGAATTCGACATCGATACACAGGAACTGCTCGAGCAGGCCGAGGAAATCCAACAGCAGAAACAACAAATCGCCGAACAGCTCCAGCAGTATCAGCAAGAGCAGGAACAACCCTCACGGACGGCGGGCATGTATCAGTAGGAGTAACGACACCGTGGGCTCCATCCGCCGACGGCAACAGGGGTCACTTCGGATGGACGGATTCCGCACTTGTAGGCCCGGAATGATTCTCACCTGGCTGGAATCACCAGTGGGTCATATTCCCTCCGGTTCCGAGGGGTAAGTCAGATGGCTCCGATCACAGCGCAACACCGACCCACGGGTAGTCAGACACCCCGCGGGCCGATCACAGTTCCGGGGACGGACACATGACCAAGCACATTCTCGTCCCGATCGACGGCTCGCCCCTCTCGCGCAGAGCACTCCGTCACGGGCTGACAGAATTTCCGGACGCGTCGATCACCGTGCTCCACGTCGTGGACCTCTTCGAACCCGGCTACGGTGCCTATCCCGACTTCGAGACCGCGTACGAACCCCTGATGGGGTCCGAGGAGTGGTACGAACGGGCGGAGGAAGTCTCGGAGTACCTCTTCGAAGAAGCCCGGACACTCGCTGACGATTACGGTCGCGAGATATCAACGACGTCCGAAATCGGTGATCCGAAGCGAATCATCGTGGACTATGCCGACGAGGAGGACATCGACCACATAGTACTCGGAGCACACGGACGCACCAAGGAAGAACGACCCGTATTTGGGAGCATCGCCGAGATGGTCGCACGCCGAGCGACGGTTCCGGTGACACTCATCCGGTGACGGGGGCCGTGGAGTCCCGATCGACATTCTCTGTGTTGGGCTACCACTTTCCGGCAGTCTTGGTGGTGACGGGACACCACTACCGGGTGTTCAAAAGCTGTGCATAGCGACAGTTTGCTCCCGTGCATCCACTGGCTGCCCCGAGGCCGTGGGGTGGCGACGGAACTCTTGCTGTCGGTCGTATTGCAGCCCGCGTCCGTGGCGCGTCTGGTGAGCGCGGCGACCTCGGCTACCTCGATCTCCAGAATTTCGAGATGGTGGTGGGTGTCGATGACGGTTCGCACGTCGTCACCTGTGAGATATCCGCGGCCGTGTTCGCACTGGCTTGCAGGGGCAATGGTCGCGTAGGCCTGCCCCGCGCACTGCTAGAGCCCCCAGAAGACGGCGATACCGAGTGTCGTCACGACGGCCAGGAGCACCTGGAGCGGTCCGCCCACGCGAGCGTAGTCGCTGAACTCGTATCCGCCGGGACCGTAGACGAAGAGGTTGGTCTGGTAGCCGACCGGCGTCATAAAGGCGGTGCTGGCGGCGAACGTGACTGCGAGGACGAACGCGAAGGCGTTCGCATTCAACCGGGCGGCCGCGTCGACCGCGACGGGGATGAGCAGGACGACGCTGGCCTGATTGCTGATGAGGTTCGTCATCGCAGCAGTCAACAGGTAGAACAGTCCGAGGACGGCGATCGCGGGCAAGAAGGTGGCTGTCGAGGCGGCGAGCGTGCCGAGGAGGTCGGCACCGCCGGTCTCCGACAGCGCCTTGCCGAGCGGAATGACGCCGGCCAGCAGGAAGATCACGTCCCACTGGACGGCTTCGTACGCCTCCGCCGGCTTGACGATGCCGGCGGCGATCATCACGAGGACGCCGGCGAGCGCAGCGACCATGACCGGCAGGATGCCGAGTGCTGCCACGCCGACGACCGAGAGGACGATGCCGACCGCGAGCGGGAGCTTCGAGGAGCGAAACTCCTGGAGGGCGAGTTCGCCAGCCACGATCACGTTCGGATCGTCCGCGAGTCGGTCGACGGTCTCAGGTTCGGACTCGATGAGGAGCAGGTCACCCGGCCGGATCCGGTAGTCGGTGAGGCGTTCGTAGGCGGTCTCACCGCCACGGCGAATGGCCAGGACGGCCGTCTGGTACTGCTCCTGAAACCCTGCCGATTCGACCGTTTCGCCGACCAGATCGGAGCCGGCGGTGACGACGATCTCGACCAGCGTTTGCCCCGGGCCGAGCGCGTCGAGGCCGCCCGGGGGCGTGACCTCCGGAACGAACTCGACCCCGTCCATGTCGTGCAGCGTCCGTAATGCGTCTTCGGTGAGCCGGATCGTGAAGGTGTCCCCCTCCTGGATCGTCATCGACAGGGGTGGCTCGCGGTAGTAGTCGCCCCCGCGAATGAGCTGCGTGACGTTCGCTTCGAACTCGACTTCCTCGAGCGCCGCCTGGATCGTCGTTCCGACGAACGGCGATTCGTCCCCGACGATGACCTCGGTGAGAAACTCCTCCTCCTGGGTCGTTTCGAGCTTGCTGCGGGGTGTCACGTGCGACGGGGCGAGCCAGTATCCGACTGTGAGGAGGTACACCGCAGTGACGAGAAACACCACGAGGCCGAGGTGCGTAAATTCGAACATCGAGAACGCGTGCAGGGACGGGTAGTCGGTGGCGAGTCGGCTCGCCACGTCGCTGGCCAGCAGATTCGTCGACGTTCCGATGAGCGTGAGCATCCCCCCAGCCATCGACGCGTACGAGAGCGGGAGTAACAACTTCGAGGGCGACGTTCCGTTCTCGTGAGCGAGGTCGCTCACCATCGGCAGCAAGACGGCGACGGCCGCAGTGTTGTTGATGATTCCCGAGAGCGGACCGACGAGCCCGATCGTCGCGCCGAGTTGCCTGTGTTCGCTCTCGCCGGTGTACGAGGCGACCGTCTTCTCGAGACGCTGAATGGCACCCGTCCGGCGGACGCCCTCACTCAGAATCATCATCGCGAGGATCGTGATCGCTGCGGAGTTCGAGAAGCCGGAGACCCCCTCGCGCGGCGAGATACCCGTCCACGGCCCGAGTACTATGAGGGTCACCATGATCCCGATAGCAGTGACGTCGATCGGGACCGGTTCAGTAACAAACAGGAGGAGGGCGACAAGGATGATCAGAAAGACGAGAACGAGCCCGACAGTCTCTGCAGCCATCCGTTTGCGCTGATATCAGCGAGGAATTCCAAGTATCCGTCGGTCCTTTC
>JAHENO010000215.1 GCA_018609945.1 Haloarculaceae archaeon
AAGTAGGAGCGTAACGTAGGCGGACGCAAAGACGGATGATGCCGATCACAGACTTCCTGTCGTGTACGCGCGTGTTCAACAATATCGAATCGCTCTCGTCGGAGCAATAACATCACGCCAAAACCTACGTCACAGGTCTCGTTGCGGCCAGCAACAAGACCGTGGCAGGCATCGCACGCGAAGTCCTTCCAGCTGGAGACAAACGCGCCCTCAACAAGTTCCTCACCGAGTACAACTGGGACGAACAGCAATTCAACCACGAACGCCTCGAGGAACTCCAAAAACACGGCGAAACACGTTGGTCAAAGGATGGCTACATCATCCTCGACGACACGATTACCGAGAAAGCCGGGGACGAAGTCCCCGGCGTCGGCCACTTCTACGATCACGCTCAAGGCGACACGGTCTGGGGCCAAGACCTCATTTACGCCTTCTACGCTGACGACAAAACCGCCTATCCGCTTACCTTCCGCCTCTACGAACAGCAAAAGGAAGACGACCCGGACCACGACACCAAGTACGATCTCGCCCGCGAGATCGTCATTGAACTCGAAGAAGAGGTAGGTGTGCCTGCGGACACCTACCTCTTCGACTCGTGGTTCGCTCACGATTCTGGCCTTCCTGACCACATCGAATCCTACGACAAGGACTGGATCGGCCCGCTTCGGAGCAATCGGAAGGTGACGTACGCTGGCGAAGAACTCCGCGTCGATAGGCTGGCCGAGCGCATCGACACGGTTGAGCGCGATGTCGATGACGACACCTACCACATCTGGACGAAGAAGCTTCCCGTCTCCCAGCTGGGAGACGTGAAGCTGGTCATCGCAGAGAAAGAGACCGACGAAGACGAAGAGAACCCGGTCAAGTACCTCGCCACGAACAAAATCGACGCACCGACCGAGCACGTGATTCGCTCCTACGGAATGCGATGGCGCATCGAGACGTTCTTCGAGGACTCGAAGCAGGATCTCGGCCTAGGAGACTGCGAGATGCAGACTGACGAAGGTGCCAGCCGGCACTGGCACCTTCTCATGGCTGCCTACAGTCTCGTTCGTCTTGATCCCGATTCGAGCGTCTTGGGAACGGTTCGCTCGAAGGCGTCATCGCTTCGAGCGAACCTCGAACATTCCCTGAAGGAAGCAGTGTACAACCTTCTCTCGTGGGTTCGAGACAACAATGATCGTGGCGTCGATGACCTTATGGAAGAGAGCGACCACCTCTTCGTTCACTCAACTGCTGACTAACGTGCAAAGCTGAGTTAGTGTTCCATACCCCTCCTCCGCGGCTCTCCGCTGCCACTCTTCTTTAGTAGTGGCTGTAACACTGATGTGGATCTGCTCCTTCTCTGGCATACCCCCGACTATGAGGATAACCTACAAAAACCTATGTACAAATTGTGTAGATAGTTAGCCGAACATCTGGCGCATCATGGGGTGCATCTCCATGAGCTGCTCCTCGGCGATCTCCTCGTACATCTTGTAGGTGATCGACACAGTCAGCAGCAACCCGGTCCCGGAGACACCGCCGATGGTGCCCAGAATGTTGGCCATCACCGCAAGCAGTCCGACCAGTGCGCCGCCGATGACGGTCACCTGCGGGATGTACTGCTCTAACACTCGTTCGATACTGCGGACGTTCTGGCGGAAGCCGGGGATTTGCATCCCGGAGTTATGGATCTGCTGGGCGGTCGCGTCGGGGCCCATGTCGGTCGTCTCCACCCAGAAGATAGCGAAGATGGCGCCGCCGACGACCATGATCGTCAGGTCGACGGTCGTCCGGATGGCGAGTTGCCAGGCCGGGTCCGTCAGCTGGTACAGCGGCGTCTGGACCGGGGCGAGATAGTAGAAGAGCCCGCCGGTGGGTTGGCCCTGCTGGTAGGTGCCCAGCCAGGCCGGCAGCGACGCGAGCTGTGCGTTCAGGATCCGGCCGATGAACTGGATGTTTGCCTGCAGTGCGCGGACGAGAATCATCGGCAGGACGCTCGCGTAAATGAGCTTCACCGGGTACCGGCCCCGGGCCCCTTTGACCCGCGCGTTCGAGAGCGGGATCTCGACGCGGACGCTCTCGGCGTAGACGACGGTCACGAAGATGGCGATGGTCGTCAGGATGGGAATGATGTTTCCGACCCCGAGCAACAGCGCCTCGACCCCGGAGGGCGTCAGCGGCGGCGGAATCGGCTCGTTACCCAGGAGCACGGCGATCCACGTCGGGATGATCCCCCGGTCGACGCCCAGCCCGGGGATGGCGATGACGCCACCGATCAGGCGCTGGGAGACGCCGGCAATAATGAACAGCCCGACACCCGAGCCGACGCCCCACTTGCTGACCACTTCGTCCATGTAGAGGATCAGAATGCCGCCCAGGAACACCTGGACGAACATCAGCCACTGGACGCCGGCCAGCCCGATACCAAGCGACTGTGCGACCTGGGGGCTGGGCGGGAGGAACTCCCCGGCAAAGACCATCGGCAGGGCCGTCAGGGCCGACATGATGATGACCAGTAACTTCTGGAGGCCCTGGTAGAGCACCTGGTCGCGGGGGTTGTTCTGCGTGTCGAGACCGAGCAGGTCGGCACCGCCGAGCAACTGCAGGACGATGCTCGCCGTGACGATCGGACCGATCCCGAGTTGCAGGATGGTCCCCTGGCCGCCGGCGAGGATCGACCGGAACTGCCCGAACGCTTCGGTCCCCTGCCCCTGGAGGCCGAACAGGAAGACGTTCGTCAGGAAGAAATAGAGCACGAGGATGCCGGCCGTCCACGCGAGCTTGCGTTTGAAGGGGACGTGGCGCTCGGGGCGGCGGACCGCGGGCATCCGCGTGAGTACCGGTTCGGCGGTGTCCTTCCAGCTCATTATGAGTCGTCAGTTTCGTCGTCGGTATCGGCCTTTCGCTTTTCGCCGCGGTCGGACAGTTCCGCGCCCCCGCCGGCGGCGTCGAGTTTCTCCACCGCGCTCGCCGAGAAGGCGTCGGCGACGACCGTCAGCGCCGAGCGCACCTGGCCGCCGCCGAGGACTTTCACCGCGTCGGCCTCGTGGCCGTCCTCGACGACGTCGCGGGCGTCGATCCGGTAGCCGTCCTCGGTTTCCTCGGCGGCGCCCTCTGCAGCGAGCAGCGGGGCGTCCTCGTCGAGCGTCCGGACGTCGACGGTCAGCACCTCGTCTTTGACCTTGTCCGGGCGCGTGAAGCCGTGTTTGCCCAGCGGCTCGTAGTTGTGGAACTCGTGTTTGTCCCGGCCGGCGGCGCCGCGACCGCCGCGGTTGCCGGCACCCCGGCGGTTCTTGTGGGTGCCGCCGCCGTGGGTGCGCGACCCCCGCTGGCGTTTCTTCTTGTCCGTCATCGCATCGCCTCCAGCAGCGCGTCGATCTCCTCGGTGCTGTGCTTCCCGAGTTCGCCGCCCTCCTTGACGGGGTGTTTGATGCCGTCGTGACCGCCACGGGGCGGGTGCAGCCGCAGCGTCGGCGAGAGACCCTGCTCCTGGAGCGTGGTCTCCTCGGCCAGCAGCGCCTCGGCGAGTGCCGAGACGTCCGCATAGTCGGTGTTCGCTTCGACCCACTCGTCGTCGATGTCCGCGCTGCCCTCGGCGGGTTCGCCGCGCTGGCGGAGGAGGAGTTCGACCGTCTCCTGGCTGGGTTCGCCCACGGCGACGAAGTCGTTGACCTTCGTCACCATGCCCTCGTAGGCCGGCGTCTCCGGGACGAAGGTGGCGTGGTTGACGCGGGTGAGGTTCAGCATCTCGAGCGTATCGAGCACGTCGCCGTCGACGTTCACTTCGCCGCGCAACTGGACGAGTGCCTGCATCATTCGATCACCTCTCGTTTCTCCCAGGTCTCCTGGGGGACCCGCGCCTGTGCGGTGTTTCGCAGGGCGTTGAACGTCGCCTTCGCGAAGTTGACCGTGGTGCGGGTGTTCCCCGAGGAGCGTGTCCAGATGTCCTCGATGCCCGCGAGTTCGAGTACCTTGCGGACGGTCTCCCCGCCCGCGAGGCCCAGCCCGCGGGGTGCCGGCCGCAACTCCACCTCGACGCTGCCCGCCTTGCCGGTCGTCCGGAGTGCGACGGTGTGGGGGCGCCCACAGCCACACTCCCAGGACCCGCAGCCACGGGAGATGTTGATGAGATTGAGTTTGCCGATCTCGATGGCCTTCTGGATCGCGCCACCGACCTGGTCGTCGCGGCCCTCGGCGTAGCCGACGAGGCCGTTGCGGTTGCCCACGACCACGACACAGCGGAACTTCACCCGCCGTCCCGAGTCGGTCATCCGCTGGACCATGTTGATGTCCAGCACCTCGTCCTCCAGGTCGGGGACGAGCTGGTCGACTATTTCGGGTTCCTTCAGCGGCAGCCCGGCGTTCAGGGCCTCCTGCATCGAGTCGATCTCGCCGTCGGCGACCTGTTTGCCGAGCCGCGTCTGGGGTACCCATCCGTTCTCGCTCATAGGCTCTCACCTAGTAGTGTGTCTCGCATGTCGTCGAAGTGTTCCGGGAGATCCGTCGCGTCGAAGTCGCCGCTGTACAGCGGCTCCTCGCGTTGCTCGGCGTACTCGGCGATGTGCTCGCCGCGCGTGCGCGACCAGTCCGCGAGGACGTCGTCGTTGTGCGGGATCTCCAGCCCGGCGTCGATTGCTCCTTCCTGTACTGCGAATACCTTGCTCCCCGGTGTCGGGGAGTTGAGGCCGATATCGAGTACCGCTTCGTCGAGGCCCGCCTCGAGGGCGCGCAGGCCGGCGAGCAGCCCGGTCAGGTAGGCCGCGGGCATGTTGCCCGTCGGTGCCTCCCAGCCGTGCTCGCGCAGGTCGCCCGAGTGGGCGCTCGCGACCGTCCGGTCGCCCTGCGGACCGGTAACAACCAGCTGCGCCCTGACGTGTTTGTTGCTCGTGCGAGCAACGAGGCGTGGTTTGCCCGATTTCAACAGGCGCAACCGTTGGTGGTAGTCGGTCCGGGCCTCGCGGCGGCGCCGCATCGGCACCGTGTAGCGTGGTCCACTAGCCATTGGTCTCACCGTAGTCGTTGTCGTCCATGAATCGCTGCAGGTCCGCGACCGAGTCGAACTCGCCGCCGCCGGCTTTGTCGTAGAGGTCGCGGTACTCCGAGCGCGTGATCGTGCCCTCGTCGCGGGCCTCGCGCAGGAACGCCCGCTGTGCGCGGATCCGCGATTGCCAGTTCTCCTTTTCGTCCTGCCGGCCGCCGGCTTTCCCCTTCCGGGAGCCGGGACCCGTCTGGTGGCCGTAGGCGCGCTTCTGCTGGCGCTCCCGGGCCCGTCCCCGCGAGTTGCCCGAGGGCTCCTCGGCGCGGATGGTCCCGTCGGCGACCAGTTCGCGTATGTCTTCGCGGGTGATCGCCTCGGAGATTTCGCCCTGTGCGTCGGGGTCGAACCAGATCTTGTTCTTGCCGACGTCCAGCACCTCCGAGGCCAGCCGCTTCTGTGCGCTGAGGTCCGTCATTCGACCTCCACCTCCTCGTAGGTGGGGTTGAGCACGCGGATTCCTCTGTCCTCCGCGGTCTCCTCGATGGCCTCCCGCTTGCGACCGCCGACCTTCGAGGCGATCCGGACGGCCTGCGTGTCGCCGTCCACGCCCTCGAGGTCGTCGACGTTGTGGACGCGCACCTCCTCGAAGCCCGAGGGGTGGAGTCCCCTGACCTCCTGGGGCGTCCGGAAGCCGGCCTCGACGGTGGCGCCCTTGCCCTTGACGCCACGGCGCTGCTTCGAGAGGTTGCCGCGCGGGCGGCGCCACGACGTGGGCACGCGCTGTTTCTTGTGGTGGTCCTGCCGGTTGAACTGCGGCTTGCCCTGCCGTCGGCGCTGGGTCAGGAGGCGCTCGGCCTCCTCCGCCAGGTCGGGCGTCTTCTCGACCAGCCCGCGGGCCTGCAACTCCGTCTCGACGCCCTCTGCGGGCTCTGCTGGCTCTTCTTCTTCGACCTCGGCCTCGACCTCTTCGGAGACGTCGAGGTCGCCGACATCTGCCTTGATGCGGGCCGCGAGTGCCATGCCGATGCCTTCGACGTCGGCGAGCTGGTCCTGACTGGCGCCACGGACGTGGTCGACTGTCTCGTAGCCGGCCTCCCGGAGCGCCTCGGCC
>JAHENO010000216.1 GCA_018609945.1 Haloarculaceae archaeon
CGTGGGACTCTCACACCTGGGTATGGCCGGAGTGACGGCGGCAGACTACCTCGTTAGCCACGTTGATTCCGAACAGGTCGGGCACGTATCGGCTCACAATTTCCCGGCCATCACGCCGTTTCAGAACGGGGAGCCGCGACACCCGACGCGCCTATACAACCTCGAGGGCACGGAGCTGTCGGTACTGCTCGGTGAACTGTTCGTTCCGGTGTGGGCTGCTCACCCCTTCACGGACGCACTCATCGAGTGGGTGTCGTCCGCAGATGTCGAGGAGATTGCGGTTCTTCACGGCGTTCCGTTCCCGCATGGACCGGAAGAACACGCTGTGTTCCACGTTGCGACCCCCGCGTATTGGGAACATCGCCTGGCCGACACCGACATCCAACCGCTCGGGGGCGGCTTCCTCGACGGTGTGGTCGGAGAAATCGTGACCCAGGGACTCGACGAGGGCGCACCACCCGTCGGCGTATACATCACTCCGACCCATCCGCCGGGGCCCGATATTGACGCCTCACTCCTGTTATTGGACACCATCCAGAAGATCTACGGGTTCACTGTTGACGAAGAAGAGCTGCGAGCACGCTCGGAGGAACTGAAGCAATACTATCAGGAGCTAACCCAACGGATGGAGTCCCTGAGCGAAGGGGAACAGTCACTCGCAACGCGAGATTACCCCGAGGACACGATGTTCATGTGAGAACGAGGGGAGCGGCCGTCCCAATTTAACCTCTCTCGCCCCCCATTGTTCTAGCGGTGTTCCACCATGACACTACTCGACGGCCGGGGCCGTCATAACCGGCGGAAGTTCAGGGATTGGCCGCGGCATCGCCCGTGAGTTCGCCGACCACGGGGCGCATGCTGTCGTTATCGCGGATATTCAAGAAGAACCGAAAGAGGGGGGTTCTCCGACCCACGAACAGATCGAACGGGAAACGGACACGCAGTCGACGTTCGTGAACTGCGACGTCACGAACAGAGCGGACCTCGAAACAGCGGTTGATACCACCGACGAGTTTGGTAGCGTCGACGTAATGGTCAACAACGCCGGGATTTGGTATCCGGATGACTTCCTCGAGGTCATCGAAGACGAGTACCGACAGCTGATAGCCGTCAATCTCGAGGGTGCGTACTTCGGGTCCCAAACCGCCGCACGTCGAATGATCGAACACGACGGTGGGAGCATCATCAACATCTCGAGCATCGCTGGCCTCTTCGGGAACGGGAACTGGCCGACCTATTCGGCGTCGAAGGGCGGATTGACCATGCTTACCTACTCGCTGGCACACAGGCTGGCTGATGATGGAATCCGAGTGAACGCCATCCACCCGGGCAGTATCGAGACGAAAATCGCCGGCGATCAAGCGATCAGTCCGGAACAGGTCGCAGCAATGCTCGAAGAGACCCCTCTCGGACGGTACGGGCAGCCCGAGGAAATCGGTGGAGCTGCGGTCTTTCTTGTGAGCGAGTTGGCGAGTTACGTGACTGGCGAATCACTCGTCGTCGACGGGGGCTGGACCAGCTGGCGGTGACATACATCCAAACGATCCAATAGACAGAATGCTACTTGCGTTTCATTCTCTCTCGGAGTCGGTAGGGTGACGAAGTCTCCAGCTCACCTTGTGAAGTTCCATCGCCGCCGCCAGAATCAGGGCGATTCCAGCGAGGGTGACCCATACATCGATATCGACGGGTGCTGTCCCGAGCACGAACTGTGCAGGGGGAAAGTAGAGCGCGCCGAGGTGAATCAGGAAGGCCCCCGCAGCACCGACGAGGAGAATCGGGCTCTTCCACGGCGGCATCCGGAAGATAGTCCGGGTTTCTGAACGCGTGTTCCCCAAGTGGACGTTCTCGAACAGCACCATCAGGAGCAGCAGTGCGTTCCGTGCCGCGGACACCTCCCACCCGGCGTCGAGGAGCCACCGGAAGGTGAGGAGGCCGGTAATTCCCATCACGATGGCGGCAACGACCGTCCGTTCGACCATGAGTTGGTTGAAGATGCGTTCGGCCGGGGAACGGGGCGGGCGCTCAAGGACGTCGTCTTCCTTCGGTTCGAACGCGAGCGCGACGTCCTGGATGCCGTTTGTGACGAGGTTCAGCCAGAGGAGTTGGACAGGCAATAGCGGAAGTGGTACTCCTGCGGCGAGACTGAGCAGGACGAGCACGACCTCCGCGGCCCCGGTCGAGACCAGCAGATAGATCACCTTCCGGATGTTGTCGTATGCGACCCGGCCCTGCTCGATTCCGGCGACGATCGTCGCGAAATTGTCGTCTGAAATGATGAGCTCGGCTGCATCCCGGGCCACATCGGTGCCCTCCTGCCCCATCGCAATCCCAATGTTCGCAATGCGAAGCGCAGGGGCGTCGTTGACCCCGTCGCCCGTGACGGCAACGAAGTGGCCCGCCTCTTGCGCGGCGCTCACGATATCGAGCTTCTGATCCGGAGAGACACGGGCGAAGACGCGGGTCCGTTCGACCGCAGCAGCGAGTTCCGCTGGCGTGAAGTCAGCGAGGTCAGCACCCGTCAGGACTTCCTCACGACTGGATGCTAACCCGAGTTCACGGGCGATCGAAAGCGCGGTCTCCGGATGATCGCCGGTCACCATCGAGACAGAGATTCCCGCCTGCTGTGCGGACGCAATCGCGTCTTTTACACCGGGTCGGAGCGGGTCGACCATCCCGACGAACCCGAGAAACGTCAGCCCCGTCGGATCAGGTGGCACCTCCTCGGCGGTGATATCTGTATCAAACGTGCCCTCGGCAAGCGCGAGCACGCGATAGCCCTGTTTCGCCATCTCCGTGGCCCTGTCAAGCACCTCTCGGCGAGTTCCATCATCGGACCACGTACACATCTCCAGAACTCGCTCGGGTGCTCCCTTGGCGAAGACGCGTGTCTCGCCGTCGGTAGTATGGAACGTCGCAGCGAATCGGCGTTCCGGTTCGAACGGGATCTGATTGGTCTGCGGGGCGGCAGCGAGTTCGGATTGGCGATCACGGCCCGCTTTTCGAGCGAACGACAGGAGCGCAACATCGGTCGGATCACCGCTCCACGTCCACTCCCCGTCACGTCGATGAATACTCCCCTCGTTACACAGTGCGGCGGCCCGGGCAAGGCGAGCGAGATCGTCCGCCACATCCGGATCGGGCTGGCCCCCGTCCTGCAGGACCGTCCCGTTAGGGGTGTATCCAGCACCGGTCACCTCCAGCGTCGTTCCATCCGGGAGTCGGAGCTTCCGAACGGTCAGTTCGTTCTCGGTCAGTGTGCCCGTCTTGTCCGTGGCAATCATCGTACAACTTCCCAAGCCCTCGACAGCGACGAGCTGACGAACGATGACGCCGACCCGTACCATCCGGTTGGTCGCGACGCCGAGCGCGACTGTCATGGCGACTGGTAGCCCCTCGGGGATCGCAGACACAGCGAGGGCCACAGCAAACAGGAACATCTCGACGGCGCCGAAGCCACGGACGAAAATACCCAGCAGCGCAGCGACGATCGCCGCAAAAAGAACCACGACGGCGACGAGCCGGGTGAATCGCTCCATCCGGACCACCAGTGGTGGGTTGCCGCCCTCGACGGCCGACACGTCGCGAGCGAGACGGCCGATCACCGTCTCGGAGCCGGTTTCGACGACGAGACCACGTCCACGTCCCCGGGTGACGGTTGTGCCAGCGAAGGCCATGTTACGCCGATCCCCGAGTGGGGCATTTTCCTCACCCCGCCAATCGGGGTCTTTCAGGACCGGAGCAGATTCGCCGGTCAACGCCGATTCGTCGACTTCGAGGTTCGTCCCCGACGTCAATCGGATATCCGCAGGGACCCGGTCGCCCGACTCCAGCAGAACCACATCGCCGGGGACGATATCTTCGCCATCGATATCGACCGTCTCGCCGTCGCGGATGACTGTTCCTCTGGTTCGAAGCAACTGCTGCAAGGCACGACTGCTCCGTTCAGCCTGGAACTCCTGTGTCCCGCCGATAATCGCGTTGACGACCAGGACGAGCGTAATAAACCCCGCATCCGTAGTTTCCCCGACAGCGATGGAGATGATCGCCGCCACACCGAGAATGTAGATAAACGGACTCCGAAACTGCCGAAGGAAGATGAGCCACGCTGGGGTTGGCTCCTTTTGTGGGAGCCGATTCGGGCCGTATTCCGCCCGCCTGGCTGCGGCTTCCTCCGAGGAGAGTCCCGAGCTGTCACCCGCTAATCGAGAGTATACCGCCTCGAGGGGCTCCGTGTGCCATGAGGTATCCTCCTCAGTGGCGGCGGCAGTCATATTCAAATCTCTTGCGTTTTGATAACACTGGACAACAGTATATGCGTTCGTGTGCTCGACGACAGAATCGCAAGCGTCACGAGCGGTTCGACGGGCATCGGGAAAGCGATCGCCAAAAAGTATCTCGAGTACGGTACGGAGGCCGTCAGCGAATCACTCAGAAGAAGCTGGCCGCGAGACGGCTGCGGAGCTGGGCTGTGACTTCCAGCAGTGCGACGTATCCGATTACGAGCCGGTCCAGCATCTCGTCGAGAGCACGATTGACAAGTACGGCCGGCTGGATGCCATGGTGACCAATGCGGGAATCAGGCGGGCCGCCAGAAGTTGGCCCACAGCCGTCGCCGCTCTCCACAATGCCATGCTCCAAAGTCAACATCGTCGCATCCGGGGTGCGTAGATTTTACTTGACGGTGTTCGCAGGGCCGCCGATGGGCGAGATAGCGGTCGAGCGGTTCGTCGCCGCCAACCCCCCCGAGAGTGCAACGCGGCTGACCGACGGCCGGACGTGACGCTGGCCAGTGCGTCGATAACCCCGCCGATAGCACGTTCTCGGCCGAGAGCAGATTCTCGTCCGGTTGCAGTTCCTAGATAGCCGTGTCGTGTTCGTCCTCGAAGTCCCGCTCCTCCCGGTACTGGTCGACGAAGGCCTCGACGTCGAACTCCTGCATCCGCTGTTCGAACTCGGACATCGCCGACCCGTCCTCGGCGTGGCTGACGGCGTGTTCCATGAGTTCGACGACCAGTTCCACCACCACCTCGTGGAGGCGCCGCGAGTCGAAGTCCGCGACCCACACGAGCGCGTAGCCGACCTGGCCGTCCTCGGAGCAGTCGGTGCTGGCGACCGTCTCGGGGAACTCCTCGGCCACCATCGCCATGAGGTGCGGGGTGGTGAACTCCCCGAACTCGTCGTCGGTGTCGATTGTCTCCCGGAGCACGTCGACCAGGAATTCGGGGACGAACCGCGCGAGCGGGTGGGCGTCCATCACGACGGCGTGGCGGGACCCGCAGTCACACGCGAACTCCCGCAATCCCAGATCGAGCGAGCGGGCGCTGACGGTCTCCCCGCAGGGGAGTTCGAGAACGTGGCTCGGGCCGCCCGGAACCCCCGGCTGTGCCATACCCGCCGTACGGCCGGGCGGCCGATAAAGACCGCGACTTCCCCTGGGACCGGCAGGCGTTTGACAGTCCGACGCGATGGGAGGGTATGGGCTTCTCACACGCATCGATACTGCTGTTCGACGGCTTCGAATCGCTGGACGCCTTCGGTCCGTACGAGGTGCTCGCGGTCGGGGCAGCCCAGGGACCCGACTACGAGGTGTCGCTGACCACGGCAGCGCCGGCCGAGACGGTCCGGTCGGCACACGGCGCCACGGTCGTCCCCGACGGGACCGTCGCGGAGGCGGACCCGGACCTGCTGGTCGTCCCCGGCGGCGGATGGAACGACCGCGCCGAGGCGAGCGCGTGGGCCGAGGCCCAGCGGGGCACCATCCCGGACCTGCTGGCCGAACGGGCGGCCGAGACGACGATCGCCGGCGTCTGCACCGGCGGGATGCTCGTCGCCCGCGCCGGCCTGCTCGACGGCCGGCCGGCGGTCACCCACCACGGCGCGCTCGCGGACCTGCGCGAGACCGACGCCGAGGTGGTCGACGCCCGCGTCGTCGACGCCGGCGCCGTCGTGACGGCCGGCGGCATCACCGCCGGGATCGACCTGGGGCTGTACCTGCTGGAGCGGGAGTTCGGACCGGACCTGGCCGGGTCGGTCGCCGACCACCTGGAATACGAGCGCCGCGGTCCCGTCTACGTCGCCGAGGAGTGATCACAGCACCGACGTGACAGCTACGAACGCGCCGTAACTGACCAGCAGAGCGACCGCGAGCGACCCGACCCACGCCAGCACCGTGTATGCCATCTTCGCGCCCGAGACCTCGCCGCCGCCGGCGGCGTAGCCGCTCCCGAGGATGGCCGAGACGATGATCTCGTTGAACGAGACCGGAATGCCGAAGAAGACAGCAGTCTGGGCGATTGCGAAGGAGGGAATGAGGGCCGCGATGGACCGGCGCGGTCCCAGCGAGGAGTAATCCTGCGAGAGAGCCTTGATCATCCGCGGGGCGCCGGTCCAGGACCCGATCAGGAGGCCGAGGCCGCCTCCCACCAGCAGCGCGGCGAGCGGGATGCCGACCGATCCCGAGAGCGGGAGGAGGGGACCAATGGCGAGGCCGACCTGGCTGCCGCCGGCCGAGAAGGCGACCAGCCCGCCCAGCGCGAGCAGGAAGTGGCGCTGGCCGCGGGCGGGGTCGTCGGCCATGTCCCAGGCGAGCGCGAGCGCGACGACGGCAGCGACGGCCAGCGAGACGCCAGCGTGGACGGCGATTCCCCCGCCGACGCGGGCGACGATGGCCTGGGCGAGCGAGAGTTGCTCGCCCGGCGGCCCGAGGACGACGAAACTGATGTTGGCGAGCAGGAGGCCGACCGCACCTGCGAGCAGCGGCACGGTGACGCGTTCGGTGACCCGCTCGGACCGGAGAAAGCGCGCGGTGGCGTAGGCGACGCCGCCGCCGACGAAGGGCGTGAGCACCCACAGCGCGGCGATCTGGCGGTATTTCCCCCACGCGGGATCGCCGCCGAGCGCGAGGCCGACGCCGATGACCGCGCCGGTGACCGTGAAGGCGGTCGCGATGGGGTAGCCGGCGAACACGCCGACCGCGACCAGCACCGCCGCCGTCACCAGGGCGACGATGGCGGCCGTCGGGGAGATCGTGACACTGCCGATGAGTTCCTCCCCGACGGCTTCCGTGACGTTGGCTCCCTGGAGGACCGCTCCCAGCAGGCCGAGGATGCCGACGTAGAAGCCGGCGCGCATCACGGAGATGGCGTTTGCCCCCACCGCCGGGGCGAACGGCGTCGACCCCGAGGACCCCGCCCCGATCGCCCACGCCATGAAGAGGCTCGCGGCCGCCGCGACGACCAGCAATCCGAGCGTTCCCGAAGCGACCATTCACCCCGAGGTACAGGTGCGAGGGTAAATACCCTGGCATCTCCGCCCGGTGGCCGACGGTCACCGCATCGTCACGGCGGCAAGCAGCCCCACGGCGACGAACTCCAGGAGCCGCATGACGAACACCACGCCACCGACGACGGGGTCGGACGCGTAGAGCATGTGCATGCTGTCGAAGAAGAAGTAGACAGCGACGACGTTCTCGACGAGGAGGGCGGCGCTGAAGGCGACGAGTCCGAGCACCATC
Organism: Haloarculaceae archaeon; assembly: GCA_018609945.1. GTDB lineage: Archaea > Halobacteriota > Halobacteria > Halobacteriales > Haloarculaceae > SW-9-67-25. The sequence continues at coordinate 7,517 of JAHENO010000216.1, forward strand.
GCCGACCCGAACTGGCGGTAGTTGTGCACCCAGACCGCACCCAGCACTGCGAGGAGGACCGCGTTGACGGCGGCGAGAACGATGCCGCCCATCGCGAGCGTGGACGCCGCCATCTACCGGCCCTCGCGTGCCGTCGCCCCGACACCCACCTCGCCTGCCCTCATGACTAGTTGCCCATCGCGTCCATCGGGTTCACGGTCTTCGAGACCCAGCCCGAGGCCCCGCTGGGGAAGGAGTCGGACTCCTCCTCGGTCTGGAGGTTGCCCTCGCCGTCGATCGCGCGGACGACCACCTCGTGGGACTCCTCGGGCTCGAACTCGTAGCGCCACTGGCGCCACACGTCGTCGCCTGGCAGCGGGTCGGAGAGTTCGGCGTCGGCCCAGGTGTCGCCGCCGTCGATCGACACCTCGACGCGCTCTATTCCGCGGGTGCCGGCGTAGGCGTGCCCCGCCACCTCGAAGTTGCCGTTCTCCAGCATGGTGTCGCTCCAGAGTTTGGCGACGGTGTTGACGGGGCCGGTGCCGTGCCACCCGCGCTGTTCCCAGTAGCCGTCCATCTCCTCCTCCAGGAGTTCGATCTCCGAGAGCCACTTGACGTTGGTCTCGCCCCAGTGTCCCGGAATCAGCACACGGACGGGGTGGCCGTGGGACTGGGGTAGCGACTGGCCGTTCATCCCCCACGCGAGGAAGCCGTCCTCGAGGGCCTCGATGGGGAACTGGACGAAGTAGTCGTCCTCGGCGCGGAGCATCGCACACCCGCACTCGCCGCCGGGGTCGACCTCCTCCAGCAGGGGCTTGATCGGCGTCCCCGTCCAGACGGCGGTGTCGAGTTTGTGGCCGTTGAGGTCCTCTCCGACACACCGCAACGTCACGAACCGCCGCTCGGTCGGCAGCGCCTGGAGGTCATCGAACGTGACCTCGCGTTCCTCGCCGACCTCGCCGGCGAACGTCAGCGACCAGTCCTCGGCCGAGAGGTCGGGATCGAACTCCGCGATGTCGACGTTGTAGAACTCGTCGAACGTGCTGACGAGACCGGGGATGTCCCCCGCAATGTCGAGGGACTTCCCGTCGGCTTCCTCCATCAGCGCGGCCACGTCCTCGTCGGCCGGTTCGAGGTCGTCGCCGGAGTCGTCGGTGCTTCCGCCCGCCAGTCGGCCGAGACCGATCGACAGGCCGACGAAGGTGAGCGCGCCCGCACCCGAGACGAGTGCGCGCCGCCGTGACGGGTCGTGTTCCGGCGCGGCCAGCGGCGTGGCGCCGACCGCGGTGAACACCGTGACGGGCCCGGCCGCACCGATTGCGAGGGCTGGTTCGGCCGTGATCGCCGCCGTCACGCCCCACGACAGGACGCCAGCGAGAAGGACACCGGCGACCGGTCTGCCGAGGCGGCGTGCGGCCACGAGTCCGAGGAGTGCGACCCCGGCGAGCAACGCCGTGGCGATGCCGAACGACATCGCGATGTGTATCAGGTGTCCCTGTTCCCCGACGTTCTGTATCATGAACGCGACGATGGCCCCGGGCGTCAGGCGGACGACCATCGCGTCGATCGGTGCCACGATGAACTGCCGCGTGTAGCCGGCGACCGCATAGGACCCGGCGACGCCCACCAGGCCCGCAAGGAGAGCAAAGAGCAGGTCGCTCCGGGTGAATTGTTCGCGTAGTTGCCGCGTGAGTGTGTCGGTCATAGTCGTCAAGAGGGGCTATCCCCTCAAGTACATTTTTCAAAGTCCGTTCAGTTTCGGCTCAGTTTCGGCCCTACTCTTCGGAGACGACCGGACAGTTGACGTTCGCGGCACCCGAGGCGAGGATGTCGGCGTCGGTCGCCGACTCCAGGTCCGAGACCGTCTCGAAGTCCGCGTTGTCGTAGATGTTGACCAGCCACAGCGGCGAGTAGCTGGCGTCACCGGGCAGCGTCGCGACGACGTTGTGGGTCTGGGCCGACCCCTCCTCGGTCATGAACCCGGAGGGCGGACCGCCCCCCTCCTTGCCGGGATTCGTGTTGAAGCTGACGTAGATCGGCGAGAGGGGGACGGAGTCGCCGGCTCCCGCCAGCGTCTCGAACGTGAAGTAGCTCACCACCTCGCCGTCGTACCACCCCTCGACGAGGCCGGTGTCGGCGTCGCCGTGGCGCATCGAGGCCGTCGAACCATCGGGGACGATGGGACAGTTCTTGACCGTGTCCGTGGTCTCGATGTCGTAGTCCGCGTCCATGAGCGCCCCTGCGCTCGTGATGGTGTTGGCCTCGTATTCGTCGGGGACCGTGACCTTGTTGACCCGCCAGAAGTCGTTGTACCCCTCGTCACCCGGCACGGTGCCGACGACGTTGAGCTGGCCCTCGACCGGGTCGCCGTTCTCGCGGAAGAACGCGTAGATCGGCGCCGGCTCGGTCGGCTGGACGTCGAAGTCGTAGTACTCTACGACGCCGCCGTCGGGGCCGTACCCCTGCGTGAGGAAGTTCGCGTCGAAGTCGATGGGTTCGTCCGCGCCGGGGAGGTCGGGGTTCTCGGCCCGGACGTGGAGCGTCCCGGCGTCCTCACTGAAGCGGTCGATGGCGACCCTGGAGGCGTCCGCGGGGTCGGTCGGCTCCATCCCGTCGTCCATGTCCTCCTCGCCGTCCATGTCGTCGCCGTCGTCCATCTCCTCGCTATCGTCCATCGATTCGTTGTCCATCGACCCGTCGTCCATGGACTCGTTGTCCATCGAGTCGTCGTCCATGTCGTCATCGCTGCTGCCGCCGCCGTCGCCGCTACTCGAACAGCCGGCGAGTGCGACTGCGGTCGTACCGCCCGCTACCTGCAGGAACCGTCGGCGCGTCGTGTCGTTGTCGGACATACCGGGTAGACGGAGATAGTGGACAGGAAAGTAGATTTTTCAAGGTTCAGACAAACTCTCTCCGGAATCGACTCGGTTTGGTTCAAACTCCGTTCAGGTTCGATTCCATTTCCCGGATTGCACCGGTCCTGCCGGCGTGAAACACTACCCTTTTGACGCTCCTGCCGGTAGGCAGGGGTAATAATGGGTCGACGAAAGAAGATTGTCCAGGAGTGCGAGGCGTTGATGGACAAGCCGGAGAACATCCGGAACATCGCCATCGCCGCCCACGTGGACCACGGAAAGACAACGCTGACTGATAATTTGCTCGCCGGTGCGGGGATGATTGCAGAGGAGTCTGCCGGTGAGCAGCTCGCGATGGACACTGAGGAGGACGAACAGGAACGTGGCATCACCATCGACGCGGCGAACGTCTCGATGACCCACGAGTACGAGGGGACCAACCACCTCATCAACCTCATCGACACGCCGGGCCACGTCGACTTCGGCGGGGACGTCACCCGCGCGATGCGGGCCGTCGACGGCGCGATGGTGGGCGTCGACGCCGTCGAAGGGGCGGTGCCACAGACCGAGACCGTCCTCCGGCAAGCCCTGCGGGAGGGCGTCAAGCCGACGCTGTTCATCAACAAGGTCGACCGCCTCATCTCCGAGTTGCAGGAAGGTCCCGAGGAGATGCAACAGCGCCTGATGGGCGTCA
>JAHENO010000217.1 GCA_018609945.1 Haloarculaceae archaeon
AAGTACGTCGAGACCGTCGACGTCAACGACCACCAGGCACGTCTGGCCGCGACGCGCCTGCAGGTCCACGACCTCCTCGTCGAGTGCGAGGACGGACTCGCTGCCGAACCGGTCCACGAGACCGTCGATGGCGTCCACGTAACACCCGGCGTGGCTGCGGTCCTGGCGGTCCAGCTCGAAAACTACAACGTCCGGCGGTTCGTCCGGCGGCACGGCCCGCTCGCACTGGCCGAGGCCGTCGCCTGCTGGCCCCTCGTCGAACAGGGTGCCTTGGAGAGCCGACGGGTCGGCGACGCCATCGGCGTCGACCAGCAGGACGGCGTCACCGCGACCAACGCTCTCCGGGCCGTCGCCGACTATCTCGCCGACGACCCGTACCTCGACGAGATTCCCACTCCCGACGTGGCGACGGCGGTACCGATAGAATAGGTCGCGACGATTCCGCCGCTGGGTTACTGGTAGTCGACTTCGCCTTCCCCTTCACCGATCCAGGCGCCCCGGTCGGGTTCGCGGGACTCCAGCGGGTCGATGTCCTTGTACCAGGGGACGTTCTTGAGTTCCTCCATGTTGTAGGCGAACTCGTCTTTGGTGTCGGCGACGAACTCGAAATTCTGGGTGAGGATGATGGCGTCGACGGGGCAGACCTCCTCGCAGAGCCGGCAGTAGATGCACTGCCCGATGTGGAGGTTGTACTGCTCGCCGTTGCGCTGGTCGTCGGTGACGATCTGGATGGTGTCGTTGGGGCAGACCTTCTCGCACTGCCGACACCAGATGCACCGCTCCTGGCTGAACTTGTGGACGCCACGGAACCGCGGCGACACCTCCGGCTCTTCCTCGGGGTACTCGACGGTGAACGTGTTCCCGTCGAGTGCGTGTTTCATCGTCGTTGCCATCGACTTGAGGACTCCTAGCATTGGTGGTCACCTCCACGGTCGGCAGCTGCTCCGGTCGGGCGGGTCGCGCTCGCAGTCGCGGTCGGGGTCATCAGGCGATCACCCCGACGATGACGGCCGTCAGGACGAGGTTCGCGAACGCCAGCACGAGCATGCCCTTCCAGCCGATCTCGATGAGCTGGTCGATTCGCACGCGGGGCACCGCCGAGCGGGCCCACTGCGTGAACAGGAAGACGGCCCAGATCTTGATGAGGAACCAGATGAACCCTGGCAGGACCGGTCCCGCCGGCCCGCCCAGGAAGATAGTCGCGATGATCGCGCCGCCCAGGAAGATGTGGACGAACTCGCCCAGGTAGATGAGGACGAAGTACACCGAGGAGTACTCGGTCTGGTAGCCGGCGACGATCTCCGTGGGTGCCTCGGGGATGTCGAAGGGATTGCGGCCCACTTCGGCGAGATTGGCCAACACGAACAGCACGAACGCGAATGGATTGACGAACGCGAACCACGATGGAATCGCGAGCCCGCCGAGCGAGACGAGCGTCTCGGACTGGGCGGCGACGATTTCGGAGGTCTGGAGCGTGCCGGCGAAGATGACGACCGACAGCCCCGTCAACACGAGCGGGATCTCGTAGGCGAGGTTCTGTGCGACCGCGCGCAGGCCACCCAGAAACGAGTACTTGTTGTTCGAGGCGTAGCCGGCCATCACGAGCCCGAGCGAGGCCACCGACGCGATTGCGAAGACGAACGCGAGCCCGGTCTCGGGGTCGGCCAGTTGCATGTTCACGCCGAAGATCGACCCCATCGGGATGACCGCGAAGCCGAGCAACGCAGACGACGCCAGGACCATCGGTGCCAGGTCCCAGGCAGGCCGGTCGACGCCCTCGGGAACGATGAGTTCCTTCGAGAGCAGGCGGACGGCGTCGGCGACGATGATCAACAGTCCGAACGGGCCGACGCGGTTGACGGCGATGCGGTCGGTGAACGCGGCCGTGATCTTCCGTTTGGCCCACGGACCGGCCACGGCAGTGTTCGTCAGCATGATCGTGCCGATGATGGCGGCCCCGATGACTGCGGCGACGATCTCGCCGGCGACGCCCCCGATGGGGAGCACGCCCGCGATCGCCTCCGGCAGCGTCATCAGCGGTCCACCTCCCCGAGCACGATGTCGAGGCTGCCTAGCGCGGCGATCATGTCGGGGACGTACTCGCCTTCCGCCATCACTGGCAGCGTCTGGAGGTTACAGAAGCAAGGGCTGCGGATCTTGAAGCGGGCCGGCTTGTCGGTGCCGTCCGAGCGGATGTAGATGCCCAGTTCGCCCTTCGCGCCCTCGACGGCCCGGTAGATCTCCTTGTCCGGGTCCGGGCGGAGCGTCCGGGGCACGTTCGACTGGATCTCGCGTTCGTCCTCGGGCCAGTCCTCCAGCAGGTCGACACACTGCTCGATGATGCGCGCGGACTGCTCCATCTCCTTGAGCCGGACCACCGCCCGCGAGAAGTTGTCACAGCCGTCGTCGGTGATGACGTCCCACTCGAGTTCGTCGTAGTAGCCGTAGGGGTCGTCCCGGCGGAGGTCGTAGTCGATGCCCGACCCGCGGGCGACCGGACCCGTCGCGCCGTAACTCTTGGCCTCCTCGGGCGGGAGGACGCCGGTGTCGACGACGCGGAGCTGGAACAGTTCGTTGGAGGTCAGCAGGTTGTGGTACTCCTCCAGGCGCTCGGGCCACTCGTCGAGGAAGTCCCGGATCTGCTCGAAGAACTCTTCCCGGGGTTCGGGCAGGTCCCACGCGACGCCACCGAGCCGGAAGTAGTTGAACATGAGTCGCTGGCCGGTGAGGTCTTCGAGGATGTTCTGGATGACCTCGCGGTCGCGGATGCCGTACATGAAGATGGCCGTGAAGTCCCCGTAGATGTCCAGTGCGAACGTCGCGACCGCGAGCAGGTGGGCCGCGATCCGGGAGAACTCCGCGGACATCGTGCGGATGACCTGTGCGTACTCGGGCACGTCGATGTCAGCGAGGTCCTCGGCGGCGCGGGCGTAGGCCCACTCGTTGAGCAGGCCGGCCGAGATGTAGTCCCACCGGTCGGGGTAGGGCATGATCTGGTGGCGGTAGGTGCCCTGCTGGCACATCTGCTCCTCGCAGCGGTGCAGATAGCCGATGTCGGGGTCGATGTCGGCGATCTGTTCGCCGTCCAGCGTCGTCTTGACGTGGAGCACGCCGTGGGTCGCGGGATGGTGGGGCCCGATGTTGACGAACATCGTGTCGGGGTCATCGGGCACCTTGGTCCGCTTTTCCATCGGGTTGGCGTGCTCGCGCAGCGGGACGATCTGTGGCTGGTCCTGGTTGTAATCCAGCGAGAGCGGGTGTCCCTGCCAGGTCTCGGGCAGCAGGATGCGCCGCAGGTCGGGGTGGTCCTCGTACTCGACGCCGACGAGGTCGTAGGCCTCCCGTTCGTGCCACTCGGCGGTATCGAACACGCCTGCGCCGCTCTGACTAACGGGATTATCGCGGGGCGTTGGAACGACGACCGACAGTTCCTGGGTCGGGTCGTCGTACTTCTTGAGGTGGTAGATGGACTCGTAGCGGTCCTGGTACTCCTGGGCGGTCACACAAGAGCAGTGGTCGAAGCCGGCCTCGTCCCGGAGCGTCGAGAGAACGGCCTCGACTTCGTCGGGGCGGATGACGAACCCCTCGGCGTTGACGTGCTGTTCGCGGTCGACCACGTGGTCGCCGAGCAGGTCCGCGAGTTCGTCGTAATCGAGGTCGCCCTCGGCGGTGACGCCGACGTCGGATTCCGTGGGCGGACGGGGTTCTTCGAGACTCATCGTGTGCCTCCGGTCATGGTGATTCGGCCCAGTTGTACCGCATGACGAGGTCGTCCTCGTCGACTTCGTCGGCCAGTTTCTGGACGAGTTCGTCCTGTTCGAGGTCGCCGAACTCTTCGAGTTCGTAGGGCTTGACCGTCACGGGCGCCGACTCGCCGTTGGCGATCCGCTCCTGGAGTTTCGCGACGCCGTAGATGAGCGCCTCGGGCCGCGGCGGACAGCCGGGGACGTGGATGTCGACCGGGATGACCTCCTCGGCGCCCTTGATGACGTTGTACCCCTCCTGGAACGGCCCGCCCGAGATGGTACACGACCCCATAGAGACGACGAACTTCGGCTCGGGCATCTGGTCGTAGACGCGCTTCATCCGGGGGGCGAACTTCGAGACGATGGTCCCGGGGACGATGATGACGTCGGCCTGCCGGGGCGAGGCGCGGGGCACGCCCGCACCGAAGCGGTCGAGGTCGTGTTTGACCGCGTAGGTGTGCATCATCTCGATGGAACAGCAGGCGATGCCGAACAGCAACATGAACATCGAGGAGCCCCGGACCCAGTTCATGAACTCGTCGAACTTCGTGAGGATGAAGGGCGTGTGACCGAACGCCTGCCGGAGCTTGGAGTTGAACCGGCTGTCGACGCCCTCGCCCATGCGGGCGTCCTGTGTCGACTCCATACCGGTCTCTGCCTGTGCCTGTTCGAGCGTATCGTGGAGCTGGTCGTTCTTGCTCATATGTCTCTGTCTACCCGCTGGCTCTCGGCCCGCGGACTGCGGACCCACTCGACTGCGCCGTTGCGCCAGGCCCACGCGAGTCCGACGACGAGGATGCCGATGAAGACGAGCATCGGCACCAGCGCACGGACGAGGCCCACCTCACCGACTGCGTCCCCGTAGATGACCGCCCACGGGAAGATGAAGACCGTCTCGATGTCGAACACGACGAACAGCAGCGCGACCATGTAGTACTGGATGTTGAACTGGATGTGCCGGCTGCTGCCGGTCGGCACCTCGCCGCTCTCGTAGGTGGCGCGTTTTCCCTGTTCGGGCACGCTCGGTCGCAACAGTGACGAGATCAGCATCATGCTGAGCGGGATGATGACCGCCACGAGCGCCAGCGCCCCGATGGCTATCCACGCATTGACCATGGTGTCTCCTATCGTCCTCGGCTTCGGAGCGGTCCCATATAAGGGTTGATTCTCGACCCGTACGTGGGCAGCGTATGGACGGTGCCGGTCGGTAGCCGGTGCCGGTACGTTCTTTGTCCCGTCGGCATGTAGGGACCGGCATGGACGACGCCGACGACGAGGGAGACGACGCGCCCGACGACACCACCGGGGGCGACACTGCGTGCATGGCGGGACTCTCGGTGACCGGCTGTGAGCGGTGTCCCGACCTGGTGGAATCGCGGAGCCGGATCGTCGACGGGGTCGGGCCGGCAGACGCCGACCTCCTGTTCGTCGGCGAGGCTCCGGGCGGGACGGAAGACGCGCAGGGCGAACCCTTCGTCGGCCGGAGCGGTGACGTGCTGGACGGGGAACTCAGGGCGGTCGGGCTGGACCGGGCGGACGTTCGGATAACCAACTGCGTCCGGTGCCGACCGCCAGAGAACCGCGATCCCCGCGCTGCGGAACTGGCAAACTGCCGCCCGTACCTCGAACGCGAGGTCGCAGTGGTCGACCCGGAACTCGTCGTCGCCATCGGGAAGGTCCCCGCCCAGCACCTCCTGGGGCGGGGAGTGGCGGTCACGAGCGAGGCCGGCGACGTGTTCGACTGCGATATCGGCGGGAGTCGCCGGCAGGTCCTAGTCTCTGTCCACCCCGCCGCGACCCTCTATGACCCGGGCCAGCAGGAGACGCTCCGATCCGCGCTGCGGACCGCAGCGGACTACGCCGGCGACGGCGGGCAGACGACCCTGGGCGGGTTCTGATGCTGACCCCGCTCCAGCGCGGCGCGGGCAGGGAGACCTCGGCCGGTC
>JAHENO010000218.1 GCA_018609945.1 Haloarculaceae archaeon
GACCGAGGCGCAGCGACAGCGGCTCGATGCGGGGCCGCCGCTCGACGGCGCCCTGGAGGACCTGGAGCCGTCGGCCAACGTCCGGCGAGTGCTCTCGGACGCGCTCGACATGCTGTTCGACGACGACACGCCTGCGGAGGCCCGACGCGTGGCGGTTCGGTCGTCGGCCCTCGACGAGGATGCCGCCGAGCACTCGTTCGCCGGTCAACTGGAGAGCTATCTGTGTGTGCCGCCGGAGGAAGTGCCGGGTCGCGTGGCCGACGTGTGGCGTTCGGCGTTTCAGGACTCGGTGCTGGAGTACCGCCGGGCGCAGGGTCTGCCGGTCGTGCCGGAGCCGCCGGCCGTCGTGCTCCAGCGCATGGTTGTGCCCGACCGGGCGGGCGTCGCCTTCAGTGCCGATCCGTCGTCGGGGCGGCGGGGCGTGGCCGTCGTGTCGGCCGTGCGGGGTCTGGGCACCGCGCTGGTCGACGGCGACGTGGACGGCGACACGTACCGCGTCGACCGCAGCGGCACGATTCAAAAGCGCACCGTTCGCCCTCAGGAGCGAGCCGCGCGCCCCGATCCAGCGGCAGAGGGCGGACTTCGCTGGGAGCGTCTGGACGAGGCGGTGAGGGAAGAGCCAGTGCTCACGAACGACGAAGCGCGGGCCGTGGCCGAGCTCGCCCGGCAAGCCGAGCGCCATTTCAACCGCCCACAAGACGTGGAGTGGGCGTGGGTCGGCGACACGCTCTATCTTCTCCAGTCCCGCCCCATCACCAAGCTCGCCGGGCGGCCCGACCCCGACGCGCCGGTCCGCGTGTGGGACAACAGCAACATCGCCGAGAGCTACAGCGGCGTCACCACCCCGCTCACCTTTTCCTTTGCCCGCCACGCGTACGAAGAAGTCTACCGCGGCTTCTACCGCGTGATGGGCGTGCCGCGATCCACGATCGAGGAGCACGCCGACACGTTCCGCACCATGATCGGCCTCATCCGGGGGCGCATCTACTACAACCTGCTCAGCTGGTACGACTCGCTCTCGCTCCTGCCGGGCTTTCAGTTCAACCGCGCGTTCATGGAGGACATGATGGGGGTGGACGAGCGCCTCTCGGAGGAGCTCTTGCCGGAGGAAGAACCAGTCTCGTGGACGGAGGGGCTCACCGAGGGCCTCACCATGCTCCGCTCGGCGGGGCGCCTCGTGGCCCAACACTGGCGGCTGCCCCGGCGCATTGACGCATTCTACGACCACCTCAACGACGTACTCACCCCGCCCGAGCCGGGCCTCGACCAGATGCGCCTCGACGAGCTGGCCGGCTACTATCGGTCTCTCGAAGAGGAGCTACTGGCGCAGTGGGACGTGCCGATCGCGAACGACTTCTTCGCCATGATCTTCCACGGCCTCTCGAAGCGCATCGTGGAGACGTGGACCGACGTCGACGACCCGGTGAACCTGCACAACAATCTGCTCACGGGCCACGCCGAGGTGGTAAGCACTGAGCCGGCGCGGCGCATGCGCGAGATGGCCGAGCAGGCGGCGGACCACGAGGCGCTCGTGGAGACACTGTCCAACGGGACGCTCTCAGAGGTCCGGAATTCGCTGGGGGAGCACCCGGCACTTCAGAACGAGTTTGAGGCGTACCTCGATCGGTTCAGCGACCGGTGTCTCGACGAGCTGAAGCTGGAGAGCGCGACGCTCCGCGACGATCCGACGACGCTGTACCGGGGCGTGGGGCGCCTAGCCCAACGACTGCAGCAGGAGGATCTGCCGCCGGTAGGGGCGACGGAGGCGCGGCTGCGGGACGACGCCGAGGAGCGGCTGCGCAATGAGCTGTCGGGCCACCCGCTGCGCCGATGGGTCACGCGGTGGGTGCTGAAGCACGCCCGGGGCCGCGTGGCGGACCGCGAAAACCTTCGGTTCGAGCGCACCCGTGTCTTTGGCGTGTGCCGCCGGATTTTCGTAGAGATGGGCCGGCGGCTGTACGCGGAAGATCTGCTCGACACCCCGCGGGATGTGTTTTACCTGGAGGTCGACGAGGTGCTGGGCGTCGTGGAGGGCACAACCTCCACGACCGATCTGCAGGGCCTCGTGGACACGCGGCGGGCCGAGTTCGAGCGGTACCGCGAGGAGCTGCCGGCCCCGCCGGACCGGTTTCGCACGCGGGGGGCGGTGCACGCCCACGACCTCGTCGAGCCGGCGAAGGAAGAGAGAGAAGAGGACACGTCGGCCACCATGAAGGGACTGGGCTGTTGTCCGGGGACGGTGGCGGGGCCGGTGCGCGTGGTGGACGATCCGCGGAACGTGTCTCTCGGCGGCGACGAGATTCTGGTGGCCAAGCGCACGGATCCGGGGTGGATTACCCTGTTTGCCTCATGCGGCGGGCTGCTCGTGGAGCAGGGCAACCTGCTCTCCCACGCCGCCATCGTGGCTCGGGAGATGGGCCGGCCGGCGGTCGTGTCCCTGCCGGGCATCACGGAGCGGCTCCAGGACGGCGACGTGGTGCGGATTGACGGCGAGACTGGGACTGTGGAGCGGCTGGAGGACGGTTGATCCAGGTGCAAACGATCGTTTGTGAACAGACTCGACAACTGGAAGGACTGGGGACGGCGGACCGCCGTCGGCCGTCAGCAGTCGTGCCGAGCGAAAGTGACGACCGTTGAGGTCAGCTTTACGACTTGACTCGATAATTCGATTGACATGGAACGGACTTCGTCGACATCCGATCGGATCGCCGGGTGGATCTACGACCGGCGCTGGGTGGGGCTGGGCGTGTGTCTGGTCCTGACGGCCCTGGCCGCCGTGCCCGCGACGCAGGTCCGGGTTGACAACTCGATCCAGCGCTGGTTCGTGGAGGGGGACCCGGCCCTGACGGCCTACCAGTCGTTCCAGGAGACCTACGGCAACGACGAGACGGTCCTCATTGCCCTGCGACGGGACGATGGCATGCTGACGCCGGCGGGCTTCCGGATTCTGAAGGAGGCGACCCACGAGCTTCGGGCGGTGGACGGTGTCGCGTCGGTCCGGTCCCTCATCACAATGAAACGAATTCAAGTGGGACTGGCGGGCCCGCGACCCGTGTCGCTGGTGCCGGACGAGCGGCTCTCGGCGGCGCAGGCGCGCTCGCTTCGGACCCAGATTCTCGAGTCCGACTCGACCCTCTACGACCGGTTCGTCAGCGACGACGGGACGATGACGGCAATCCTCGCCCGGATGCCCCCAAACGAACAGATTGACGGGCGGCGCGACGTAGTGCTCGGGCGGATTGGAGAGACCCTGGATCGGGTGCTGGAGGACACCAAGGTACAGCGACATCGCGCCGGGGTCGGCGTCATTCTGCACGCGCTCAACAAGGCGTCGACGCAGGACTCGATGCTGGTCCTTCTGGCGGCGAACGTGCTCATCTTCCTGTTGCTCTGGGGCTTCTTCCGGCGGGTGGCCCCGGTGTTGCTCACGCTCGGCGTCGTCGGGGTGGCGACGGTGTGGCTGATGGGCGCCTACGGCCTTGCAGGGCTCACCATCAACACGGTGACGCTCGTGATGCCGACCCTCGTGCTCGTCATCTGCACGGCCGACTGCGTGCACCTCCTCCGCCACGCCGTCGACCTGCCCGAGGACCTGGCGTCCCGCGAGCGGGCGGTGCAGACGGTCGGCTTTCTGCTTCGGCCCTGCGGGCTCACGACGCTTACGACGGCCC
>JAHENO010000219.1 GCA_018609945.1 Haloarculaceae archaeon
AGTCAGCGGAACCGAGAGCGCGACGACCAGCCACAGCGACTGCTTGACAGCCAGGTCGGCCCGCCGGCGCTCGCCGGCCCCCTGGAGGCGGGAGACGACGCTGATCGTCCCCGAGGTGAGCGCCAGCGAGAGCCCGAAGGCCACGAAGTAATAGAGGAAGGCCAGTTCGAGGGCGGCGATGGCGGTGTCGCCGATAGCGAGACCGACGAAGACGAAATCGGCCATCCTGAGGAGCACGCGGAGGCCGCCGGTGACCATCACCGGGACCGCGAGGTCGAACGCCTCCGTGGCGGGGCCGCGCTCGACGACGCCGGCACGGGCCAGCGCGGCCGGAAAGCGGTCGAGCAACCGCCGCGTGGCGTCGCGAACGCCCATCGACACACGCGTTGGGCGGGGCGCGTACCTGTCTTTCGCCTCGCTTTTGTGCCTCCCCCGCCCAGCCCGGGTATGTCGACGCCCGCGGAGGGGGCGACCCACACCCACGAGCGGACGTTCACTAAGGCCGACGTCCGGCAGTTCGCCGACGTGACCGGCGACACGCAGGACAGGCACACCGACCCCGACGCGGACGGGCGGCTGCTCGTTCACGGTCTGCTGACCGGGAGTATGCTGACGAAGATCGGCGGCGACCTCGAAGTGCTCGCGACGCGGATGGACATCCACTTCCGGCGGCCGGTCTACACCGGCGAGACGATCCGGTGTACGTGGACGAACGAGCGCGTGACCGACCGATCGGATGGGGTCGACCTCGAGGCGGGCGTGGTCTGTCGACGCCTCGCGGACGACACGCCCGGGGACACAGTCCTGGAAGCGACCGTCGAGGGCGTGGTCTACGATGATCCGCCGGAGTGAGTACCCCACGAGTGGACCACCGAACGGACCCGTCAGCCACGCCGAACGGTGACTGTTTATGATTGCGCCCCACGTAGCCCCCGCCATGCCCGACGATCACCATCACCACCACGACGCCGAGTCGGTCGGGTTCGGCGTGCTGACAGTCTCGTCGAGTCGCACGCTCGAAACCGACGACAGCGGTGACGCCCTCGCCGCTGCGATCGAAGAAGACGGCCACACGGTCGCTGCCCGGGAACTGGTCGACGACGAGGAAGCAGCCATCCGCGGGCGGGTCGAGGAATTCCTCGACCGCACGGACGTCGACGCGGTCGTCACGACCGGCGGCACCGGCGTGACGCCGGACGACGTCACCGTGGAGGCCGTCCGGCCGCTGCTGGACCGCGACCTCCCGGGCTTTGGCGAGCAGTTCCGCGCCCGCTCGGTCGCGGAGGTCGGCCCCCACGCGATGGTCTCGCGTGCCACCGCCGGCGTCGCCGGGACCGTCCCCGTGTTCTGTCTCCCCGGTAGCCAGCAGGCCGCCGAGTTCGGCACCCGGGAGCTCATCCTCCCCATCGTCGGCCACGTCGTCGGCCTCGCGAGCGGTGACGGGCACGATCACGACCACGACCACTCTCACGGCCACAGTCACTCACACGACCACGACGATGCCCACTCGCACGACCACGACCACAGCCACGACGAGCATGCACACGACCACTGAGACCACACGATGACGGACGAACAGCTCACCCACACGGACGAGGAGGGTCGCGCAGAAATGGTCGACGTCGGGTCGAAGGCCGACAGCAAGCGCCGGGCGGTCGCGCGCGGGCGGATCCGCCTCCAGCCCTCGACCGTCGAGGCGGTCCAGGAGAACGAACTCGGGAAGGGCGACGTACTCGCGACGGCCCGCGTCGGCGCCATCCAGGCAGTCAAGCACACCTGGGAGACGATTCCGATGTGCCACCAGATTCCCGTCACCAACGTCGATACGTCGTTCGAGGTCGACGAGGACGCCATCGACCTGACCGTCGCTGTCGAGACGACGGGCAAGACCGGCTGCGAGATGGAGGCCCTCTCGGGAGTGACGACGGGGCTGAACGTCGTCTGGGACATGGTCAAGGCCGCCGAGAAGGACGAGGATGGCCAGTATCCCGAGACAGCTATCGAGGACGTCCACGTCGTCGAGAAGGTGAAAGAGCCGGTGTGAGTTAACGGCGCGTGCTGCTGTACGGCCGGGAGCGCGTCCCTGCGCGCGACCCGGGGAAGGGCAGGCCTACCGGTGGGCGGGACTGAAAGGGGCCGGCCGCTCTATCCCTCCCGGGCGACGTAAAGACCGCAGGAACGAACGGAGTGAGTGACGAGGACCGCAACGAGCCCCGGAGTGGTCGAGTGGCCGGGGGCTTTCTTATCGTCACAGTACCGGTGACAACGTTTCCCGTAACGGTTCCAAGAGAGCGGCCGGGGGCTTTCTTGCCAGTCACAGTAACGGTGGCAATTTCTCCAGTAACGATTCCGAGAACAGCGTCACCTACAAGCGGCTCTCGCCACAAGGGGGCGTATGCACGTCATCGCCATCGTCGGGCCGTCGGAGTCGGGGAAGACGACACTCGTCGAGCGACTGACCGACCGCCTGAGCGAGCGGGGAACTGTCGGAACGATCAAACACCTCACCTGCGAACCGGACCTCGACGTCGAGGGAACGGACACCACGCGCCACCGCGAGGCGGGCGCGGCCCTGACCGTCGGCGTCAGCGACGACGCCGGGTGGTTCGCGACCGGCGAGGATATGACGCTCGACGACGCACTCGACCGGCTGGCCGTCTCCTGTGAGTACGCCATCGTCGAGGGGTACAGCGAGGTCGACCTCCCACAGATCGCGCTGGGCGGGGACGGCGGCGAGGACGTCCGCCTCTCCGCCCCGGAGGCCGACGCCGTCGACATCGACGACGCGGTCGCGGCCATCGAGGCAACCGACCCCTACGAGTGTCTCCAGTCGCTGGTCGCAGAGGTGAAAGCCTCGCCCCGCGAGGACCGCGCTGGCGCCATCGCCACGTTCACCGGCCGCGTCCGCGCGAAGGAGGGTCCGGACGACGACTCCACCGAGTACCTGGAGTTCGAGCGCTACGACGGCGTCGCACAGGAGCGCATGGCGACCCTCCGGGAGGAACTCGAATCGCGGGAGGGTGTCCACGAGGTGCGCCTCCACCACCGGACCGGCGTCGTCGAGGCAGGCGAGGACATCGTCTTCGTGGTCGTGCTCGCGGGCCACCGCGAGGAGGCGTTCCGGACCGTCGAGGACGGCATCAACCGTCTCAAGGACGAGGTGCCGCTGTTCAAGAAGGAAGTCACCGTCTCCGAGACGTTCTGGGCTCACCAGCATCAGGTCTAATCGCCGACTCCTCCCGACGCCCCCCTCCCCGCTCGCCTACGCTTCCGCCTCGTCGGCGTGCAGCACTTCGATATCGACCTCGTTTTCCTCGACGCCGATGCGCGCGAACTGCGTGCGGACGTGTGCTTTCGCAGCGTCAAGGGCACGCTCGCGGGTCTCGAAGCCACGCGGCAGGGGCTCCTCGAAGGCGATCCGGAGTTCGCGGTCGCCCACCCGCTGGACCTGACCGCCGCTCTCGACCTCGTAGAAGCCGTCACAGACCCAGGTGTACGGCGCCGATCCGTCGGGTGCGCCCCGGAACGTCGGCGCGCGCTCGCCGGGTTCGTAGAGCGTCCCCGTTAGCGCCGTTCCCGCTGCCCGACCGCGCACGAGTAACATGCCGCGACCTACGGCCGCGAGGGTCAAAAGGCCGCCGGGCGCGCTCCCGGACCAGCGACGCTGACCGCCCCGCCCGCCGACGTCCTTGGTGCCAGTACTGCACCTATATAAAAGTACAGGGAGGTGTGACGGATCTTCACAAACACGGGCCAGTTACTATACGTAACCTCCCGTTTGTTCGAATGCAATGGCAACGGAATCAGTCTCGCTCCCACGCGAGTCACAGGAGAATATCGAATCGACCGTCAGTTCGATCAAGACGATGCTGAAAATCGGCGCCGTCTTCGCGGTGGTCGGCTACCTCTTGATCGGGTTGGCGCTGGTGTTGGAGTTGACGCAGTTCCACCCGCTGCTCGAGACGTTCTTCGCGACCAACGCCGATGTCAGCCTCGCCGGTGGCGGTGCCGGACTCCCCCGTGACGCCGCCACGAGCGCCCAGTTGGCACAGATCCACAAGTTCCCCTCGATGCTGCTGTGGCTCAAACTCGGCGGCGTCGGTCACATCCTGCTTGGCATCTTCATCGCGCTCGCGGCCATCGTCCGCGCGCTCGCGCTGATGCCCCACCGCCTCAGCTACGAGATGGAACGCACCCAGGGCTGACGCGATACGGATCGCTCGCCGATTCGACTACTGTTTCTCGGCGGGCGCCTCGACCTGAAAGTACGCTCACAGCGCCCGGAAACTCGCGAGCACTGCGAGGACGAACAGGCCGACGCCGCTGAAGGGTCCGCCCCACGCGGCGTAGGCGCCGCCGAGAAGTCCGCCGAGCGGGAAAACGAGAAGGAAAATGACACCCTGGAGGGTGTTCGCCGCGTCCAGCCCGCGGGACGGATCCCGGAACAGGACCGCGAGCACCACCAGATAGCCGACCAGAGTCGCGATGCCGCCAGCGGTCGAGGGCGGAAACGTCCATCGTGACAGCCTTCTCCTGGCTGTCGCATACGAGTTGTGTGGAATAGTAGCACGGGTACCTCACCAGGAGTGGTATCCCGGTCACGCGGGGGAAACGCGTTTGTGCCCGCCCGTCCTTGTGACGGCAATGTCAGACCTCGGGGACTTCACCGAGTTCGAGGGCGACGAGAGTGCCGACGCTGGTACCGATCCATCAGGAGAGGACGGCGTGGGCGGCGACGACGTAGCCGGGGGCGACGGCGAAGAGGACGAGGCGTTCGCGACCTACGACGCGTCGCCGGCCGGCCGGGACCGCGGGCTCGGCGTGCTCTCTGCTTCGGAGGGATTGCGCATCGACGAGGACCCCGAGGACACCCGCCTGCGGGCGTACGTGGCTGTCGGTAACCGCGAGGACGTCCGCATCGGAACGTACCTGCTGGCGCCCTACCCCGACGCGGCCGGGGAGCGACTGTTCTGTCGAATCACCGGCCTCGAGTACGCACAGGAGTACCGCGCCGACGACGCCACCGAGATCCACGCCCGCCGCGCGATGCGCTCGCAGGGCATCGACGAACAGGACTTCAAGCTGATGGCCACCCTGGAGCCCGTCGCCATACTGTATTCGGATGACGGCGACCTGAAACGGCGGATGACCGACCGGGTGCCCAAACCCGAGACGGTCGTGCGCCGGGCCGACGACAAGACCGACATAAAGACGGGACTGAAGATCCCGGAGGAGGGGGTGTTCCTGGGACACCTCGCGGTCGGCGGCGAGAAGGTCCGAACCGCGGCCGAGCCCCCCACTATCGACTACCGGCTGAAAGACAACTACACCGACGGCGACCCGCTCGTGTTCCGGCACACGCTCGTCGCCGGCGGCACGGGGTCGGGCAAGACCCACGCCGCCAAGAACGTCCTCCGGCAGTACCTCGCAGACGACCGCGCGTATCCCGTCGAGACGGGCAGCGACCGGACGGTCAGCCCCGCCGTGGTGGTCTTCGACCCGCAAGACGAGTACGCACAGATGCACGACGACGGCGAACTCGACGACGAGACCGCGCGCCGCCTCGACCGCGAGGGGGTCGTCCACGGCGGCCACGACGACACCATCGCGCTCGTGCCCCGGGTGGGGGACGCCACCTACGCCGCGAGCCACCACCGCGCCGAGCACGTCCCCTTCTCGGTGCCCTTCGAACTGGTCCACGAGAACCCCTGGCTGGTCGCCGGGAGCGGCCTCAACGACAACCAGTACACCGCGTTAGTAAACGTCCTCCTCCCGCGGTTTCGCCGCCAGCACGGCCGCGAGGGTACCTACGACCAGTTCACGACGTTCCTCGACGACCCGGCACTCAAGCAGGAACTCGACGAGACCGGTCGCGTTCACGAGGCTACCTTCGACGCCATCCGACGGCGCGTCCGCGGGTTCGGCGCAGTCTTCGACGGCGACGCGAAACCCATCACCGAGCGCGTCCACGAGTTCGTCCGTCCCGGCGGCCTGACGGTCGTCCCCACCTACCACATCACCGAGAGCCGCCACGCCGAGACGGTCGTGCTGGCGCTGTCCTCGCTGCTGGTCGACCAGAAACTCTCGAACGACCCCCGCCACGAGCGCATCGAGGAGACGCCCCTCGTGGTGGGCATGGACGAGGCGCACAACTTCCTGACCGACGCCGACAGCGTCCAGGCCCGGAAGGTCATCGGGAAGTTCACCGAGGCCGCAAAACAGGGCCGCAAGGAACGGCTCGGTCTCTTTCTGATCACCCAGGACCCTCAGGACATCGCCGACCCTGTCTTCAAGCAGATCAACACGACCGTCGTCCTCAACCTCGGCGACGAGGACGCCATCTCGGCGGTGAACATCCCCGCGTCGCTGGAGTCGAAGGTCCCCTACATGGAGAAAGGCCAGATGGTCGTCTACTCGCCGGACAACTCCGAACCGGTCGAACTGGAGGGACTGTCGGTGTGTGTGACCAAACACGGGCGGGACTGAGATGGACGGCGAGATCACCCCTGCGGAACTGGAGGCGGCGCTGGACGGCGAGGGGCCGCTCGTCGTCGACATCCGGCGGCCGGACGCCTACCGCCAGGGACACATCCCGGAGAGCCTGAACATCCCGCTTCCCGACCTGGCCACCGACGTCTCACGCGTGGCCGACGCCGACCACGTCGTCACGGTCTGCCCCCACGGCAAGGCCAGCAGAAAGGCGGCGCGGCTGATCGCCGCCTACGAGGGGTTCGAGGGGCGCGTCGAGAGCCTCGACGGCGGCCTGACTGCCTGGGACGGGGCACTGGCGCGCGGGTCGGTCGACGGTCCGGGCGGGGGCGGTACTGGCGAGGGTGCTGGCGGGAGCCCGGACGCCCCGTTCTGACCCGGTTACAGTCGCGACGCGGTCGTCCGCCGGACGGAAACAGATCGAATAAAAGGGTTACACCGCGTCCGGGCCGCGTTTGCCGGTCCGGATCTGGACCGCCTCGCTGACGGGCATCACGAAGATCTTCCCGTCGCCGGGTTCGCCGGTGCGGGCCGACTCCTCGATGGCGTCGACGACGTCCTCGGCCGGCACGTCGGCGACGACGCACTCGACTTTCACCTTCTGGTGGAGGTCGACGACGTACTCCTCGCCGCGCCACTGCCCGGTCTTCGAGGGCTGTGAGCCGCGCCCGGAGACGTTCGTCACCGTCAGCGACGGCGCGCCGGCCTCGGCGAGACCCTGCTTGACGTCGCTCAGCTTGTCCGGCCGGATGTAGGCGACGACCATCTCGATCCCGCTGTCAGTCATCGTCCATCACTCCGGATTCGTCGGCCATCGAGTAGGAGACGCCGCCGTCGGCCACGACCGTGTCGCGGTCGCCGCCGAACTCGGGGTAGGTCTCGACGCCGTGCTCGCTGAGGTCCAGCCCCTCCTGTTCGTGTTCGGGCGTGACCCGGGCCTGGCCCGCCGCCTTCAGGACGAACCAGACCAGGGCGGTCGCGACGACCGTCCAGGCGGCGATGGCGACCACGCCGATCAGCTGTGCGACGAACGCGCTGCCGACCGACTCGACGACGCCCGGTGCGGCCACGAAGGGGAACGCCAGCGTTCCGAGGATGCCGGCGCTGCCGTGGACCGGGAACACCGCACACACGTCGTCGATGCCGATCTTCTCGGTCAGCTCGAAGACGAGGGGGAGCTGGGCGCCAGCGAGGCCGCCGACGAGGAACGCACCCCACCACACCGTCGTGTCGGGGATGGCGGTGATCCCGACCAGTCCCGCGAGCAGGCCGTTGGCGACGTATAGTGTGTCGACCTTGCTCGTTTTCAGCCAGGCGACGAGCCCGGCGCCCATCGCACCCGAGCCCATGGCGATGGTCGTGCCCATCGCGACCCGGCCCAGCGTGGCAAGTTCGAAGACGCCGTCGCCGACACTCCAGATGGCCGCGGTGCCGACGTTGAACCCGTACCAGCCGAATGCGAGGATCAGCGTTCCCAGCACGGCGAAGGTCATCGAGTGTCCGGGAATGACGTTGACGCTGCCGTCCTCGTCGTACCGGCCCATCCGGGGGCCGAGCACCCACGCGGCCGTCAGACCGGCGATGCCACCCATCCCGTGAACGATCATGCCGCCCGCGAAGTCGTGGAAGGCGGCGCCGCCGAACTCGATGTAGGCGCCGGCCCACGTGATGCCCGTCACGACGGGGTAGATGACCGCCGCGAGCAGGAACGTGTAGGTCACGTACGCCCGCAGTTTCGCGCGGCCGGCCACGGCCCCGGAGACGATGGTCGCCGCGGTCATCGCGAAGACCGCACCGTACAGCCAGCCGACGTAGCCCTCGGGTCCACCCATCCAGGGCGCGGCGAAGCCGCCGCCACCGACGAGGCTAGAGATGCCGGCGCCGATCAGGAAAAAGACCGTCACGCCGACACTCCAGGTCAGCAGGTTCTTCGTCAACTGATTCGCCACGTTCTTCGACCGCACCTGTCCTGCCTCCAGCATCGCGAAGCCCGCGTGCATGAAGAAGATCAGGAAGGATACGACCAGTATCCACGTGTTGTTGATGCTCTCTGCCAGCGTTGCCGTGTCGATCTGCAGTAGTACGTCCATGTATTTCGTCTGTGTGTTTTGTCCGATTGTGTGTTACCGTTTGTCCACTTTTTCTCGCATTCCCTTCTGTATCGTTTCGTCTCGTACGGGAAATCGTTCTGGAGGGCATCCATATAAGGGTTTGCTTTACAATGCCCGATATATGAAAGGATATGTAGACGTACGTTCGATGTTCGATA
The DNA here is from genome assembly GCA_018609945.1 of Haloarculaceae archaeon. Taxonomy (GTDB): domain Archaea; phylum Halobacteriota; class Halobacteria; order Halobacteriales; family Haloarculaceae; genus SW-9-67-25. Next base: position 8,759 of record JAHENO010000219.1, read on the forward strand.
GAATATTATCGATATAAGGTTGTAAATCGTCCAGCTGTCGGACGTTCGTCCGCCGAAAGTTGGACGTATATCGACCGGCACTCCCGGCCGGTGGCGGGGTGAGCGAGCAAACGGGACGGGTGCGCGCAGTCCCGCGCGGGGCGGCCCGCCTGCTACAGGCGGTCGGCCAGGTCCTCGGCGAAGTACGTGAGGATGAGGTCGGCGCCGGCGCGTTTGATCGAGAGCAGCGACTCGTAGGCCACCTCCTCCAGGTCGAGCCAGCCCTTCTCGGCGGCCGCGTGCAACATTGCGTACTCGCCGGAGACGTTGTAGGCCGCGACGGGATGGTCGAACTCCCGGCGGACCTCCCGGACGAGGTCCAGGTACGGCAGCGCGGGTTTGACCATCAGCACGTCCGCGCCCTGTTCGACGTCGAGTTCGACCTCGCGCATGGCCTCGCGGGCGTTCCCGGGGTCCATCTGGTAGTGGCGGCGGTCGCCGAAGGCCGGCGCGCCGTCGGCGGCGTCCCGGAAGGGCCCGTAGAACGCCGACTCGTACTTCGCCGCGTAGCTCATGATCGGCACGTCCGTGAACGCCGCGTCGTCGAGCGCTCCGCGGATCGCCCCCACCATCCCGTCGATCATCCCCGAAGGGGCGATCATGTCCGCGCCGGCCCGGGCGTGCGAGACGGCGATCCGTTCCAGCAGGTCGAGCGTCTCGTCGTTCTCGACGGTGAGGTCGGGGGCCGTCGCGGCGTCCTCCTCCAACACTCCGCAGTGGCCGTGGCTGGTGTACTCGCAGAGACAGACGTCCGTGATGACGTAGGCGTCGGTCCCCTCGGTGATCGCGCGCACGGCCCGCTGGACGACGCCGTCCTCGGCCCAGGCGCGCGAACCGCGTTCGTCCTTCGATTCGGGGACCCCGAACAGGATGACCGCCTC
>JAHENO010000220.1 GCA_018609945.1 Haloarculaceae archaeon
GTACGTCGGCCCGGTCGTCATCGGCGGCCGCGAGGCGCCGACGCTGGCCGACGGCGATGGGTTCACCGAGCGATTCCCCGAACTGGATCTCGCCTCGGTCGACCGACTCGACGAGGGCGTCGTGCTGACCTACGACGTCAGTGGGAGTGGCCGGTGACCTCGGCGTAGCTCTGGCCGAACCGGTCCTCGAAGAGGTCGAGCGTCAACTGTTCGGCGGCCTCGAGTTCCTCCCCCACGTCGCCCTGGCTGTGGTGGACGATGCCGTGGGCCTGCTGGGCGAACCCCAGCATGGCGAGGTCCCCGACGACCGTCGTGACCGACTCGTCGTCCTCGGCGAGCAGGTCCGCGATCGCAACCGGCACGTCGATCTCGTCGCTGTCGTCGTCTGTCGTCAGCGTAACAGTAACTGTCTCGTCCGACATGGCACCCGCTTCGCGACCCCCGCGTAAAGCGTCTGCGGACCTGTGTGTCAGCTGCGACCGACCGTACGGGTGACCGTCGGTCGCCGGAGCCGATCGGCCGCTACGCGTTGCCGTTCCCGTACTCGTCGTCGAAGAGGGCCTTCATCACAGTACGGTGGGCCCGTCGCATCCGATAGTGGAGCGTCGGCGCGGACACGTCGAACGTCCCGGCGAGTTCTTCCATCGTGCTGTCGCGCGGCCAGGAATAGTATCCCCGGGCGTAGGCGGCCTTGAGGGTCGCCTCCTGTTTCGGCGTCAGTTCGTCTCTGATCTGTGCCCGGATTTCGGGCACGGTCTTGGTCGGCCGATCGACGTGCTGTTTGCTGACGAGCCTGACGTCGGGTGCGACCTCCCGGAGCGCGTCCAGCACCGACCCGACGTTCACCTCCGGCGGGAGCTCGACACTGAGAAAGAGGTCGCCCTCGACGGCGCGCTCCGAGGTGATCGAGGCCCCGTAGTCGGTGAGCACGGCGAGCGGACATCGCAGCGTGGCGTCGAGTTGGATCTCGAGAAGCGCCGGCTGGCCGTCGGTTGCCTCGCGTACCACGGATCCCTCGGTCACCGACGGTGCCGCCGTCAGGCGCTCGCAGGCCTGCGTCGGTGTCGCTCCGTGCACTCCCAGATAGTAGATGGCATCCCCGTCGCTTCGCGAGACGCGTCGGTCGAGAACGAGTTCACAGTCCAGCGCTGCCGAGACGGTGCCCAGCACGCAATCGGAATCCGGGAGCCGGAGGTCGAGTGCGACGACCGTCTCGGCCGCGAGCGAGCGTTGACTGTGCACGCGCTGGATGGCGAGCGCGATACTCTGTCCGAGGTCTGCGAGGATCTCCTGTTCCCTGACGCCGATAGCGTCGCCCTGCGACGCGTAGACGACGAGCACGCCGTACCTCGCCTCCCCGGTCGTGAGCGGTACCGCTGCGAGGGCGGACAGGTCGCGCGCGAGTGCCCTCTCTCGGTGCTCGTCCGGGAGCGTCTCCGCGGCCGCAATATCGTTGATGATCTGTACCTCGTCTGTCCGGAGTGCTCTCTCTGCAGGGCCGTTTTCACTCCCCCCATCCAGAGACGACTCGTCGACGCCAGCGGCCGCCTGTGGGACGACGGTCTGCGTTCCGGTCGGGGTCTCCCCCCACGTGCCGATCCACACGGCTCGGTAGAGGTCAGACTCGGTCAGGTGCTCACAGACCGCCCGCTCGATCGTGTCCCGGGTCGTGGTATCCTGGAGCGCCTGGGTGACCTCCCGGACCAGCGTATTCAGCCGCTGGAGTTGCCTGAGTTCGTCCCGCTGCCGTTCGAGAGCCCGTTCGCGCGCTTTCCGGGCCGTGATGTCGACGTGTGCGACCGTGACGTACCGGTCCCCACCGTCGGTGAACGACGCCGCCCACATCAGAAACCACCGCTCCTGACCCGGGGCGTGGCAGGGATAGTCGAGTTCGAACTGCTCGCGCTCGCCGCGCAGGAGAGCCCGGATTCCGTCGGCCGCGCGGGTCGCGGTTGGGTCGCCCGCCGCCTCCGCGATCTCCAGATAGTTCTCTCCGATCATCTCGGGGTCGTCCTCTTCCCCGTTCGCTCTCGCAAACTCCCGCCAGGCCCGGTTGGTCAGTACCACCGTCCCCTCCGCGTCGAGAATGGCCATGTTGACCGGGAGCGTATCGATGGCCGGACGCAGGAACTCCCAGCGGCCAGGAGGCTTCATTATGTTCGGGGCCATAGTGATCTGTCGTCTTCGAACGAGTTGATTTTCTACATGTATAAAATTATGTCCGCCGGTGTAGCGCGCTCGTAACCGCTCTCCGGACGTATAGGACCTGCACCGACTGCGAAATTGCTGGTTTTTCTCGGCTCACTTCCAGTTACTGAAGAGAGCGTCTTACGGGGAAGACAGGTCTAAAAGGCAATTCTTTGCTGTCGTGGTCACTCTACTCATGAGGAAAACACGCCCGGCACTCCGGCACGGACTCCCGAAATCGGTCAGGGCGCACCGATTTTAGATGACTAGAACTAGTGCTTATCTCACACTGATTGGTACATGCAACCCCCCCAGAGAGGGTGTTCAGCAAACGATGTCAGCGTCACAGTATCAGCCGAGGATAACTCTCCTCGTCAGGTCGTTGTGTCCGAAAGGTGCGGCCGGGCAACAGGACCGGATCATCGAGCGACTGCAGGCGATGGAGGAGGCGGACCGCATCGACGGTTTTTCGGTCAGTATCTGGGGCGATCGGGTTCCACGCGACGGTCAGACCGCTGTCAGTCGAGACATACTGGAGCGCATCGAGACCTTCGAATCCTGGAGCGAGCGCGCCGGTACGTCCCTGTCCCCGTTCTTCGAGGTGGGCGAGTCGGGTTCGATGCTCACGGAGGAGACTCGAACCACTGTCGAGGTGCCGGTGCTCTGTCTCGCCGAATACCATCACGACGAGTTGCGGTACGTGGCACCGTGCGTCGACGACGGGTTTATCTGCACGATATCCGACCGCCTGGACGTTCTCGAGGAGGGCTCCCACAATGTCAAGCGAGGAACACTGGCCAGCAGATGACGGGCAGTTCACGCCCACGATGGCGTACGACCTGCTAGCTTCGCGCCGCCGCCGGCAGTTACTCTACTGCCTGTACATGTACGCGACTCCCATGCGGCTCCCCGACGTGGCCGAGCGGCTGGTCGAGTGGGACCACGACGGATCGGGGGCCGACCTGCTGGACGAACGGCTCAGGATCTACAACGCTCTGTACCACTCGCACGTCCCGAAACTCGCCGACGTCGACGTGGTCACGTACAGCCAGTCCGAGGACATGGTCGACCTGGGTCCGAACGCGTCCCACGTCCGTCCGTATCTCGAACAGGTGGCCCGGGAGGACCTGGGGGACGACGAGAAACTGTTCTGATTGCAGCCGTCCGTATCAGTCGTCGTCGGCCGCCGTCGCGTCGGCCGACGCGGCGGATTCGAGGGGGAGCCCCTCCAGGTATTCGTCTGCGTCCATGGCGGCCTTGCAGCCCATCCCACCGGCAGTCACGGCCTGCTGGTAGTGGTGGTCGACGACGTCGCCGGCCCCGAAGATGCCCGGCACTGCAGTCCGGGTCTGTCCGCCGCCCTCGCCGCGGCGCGTCTCGATGTAGCCCGCCTCGTCCATCTCCACGCCCGTGTCTTCGAGGTATGCCGTGTTTGGAGTGTGGCCGATGGCGAGGAACACCGCGCCCACGTCGAACTCGAAGGTCTCGGTGTCGGGGTCGTCGAGGTTCTCCTTCGGATACCCGGCCTCGTTCTGTGCGAGCACGACGTGGTCGACACCGTCCGCGGCCGAGCCGTGGATCTCCAGGAGTTCGGTGTTGCGCATGATCTCGATGTCTCCTTCCTCGACCTTCTCCTGGACGCGGTCGATCCAGTAGTCCTCGGCACGGAAGTTTTCGCGGCGGTGGGCGATGTAGACGGTGTCGGCGAACTTGGTGAGGAAGGTGGCTTCCTCCATGGCGGCGTCGCCGCCGCCGACCACGAGCATGTCTTCCCCGCGGAAGAACGCGCCGTCGCAGGTCGCACACGTCGAGACGCCGTAGCCCATCAGTTCGCCCTCGCCGGGCACCCCCAGCGTGCGCGCGCTCGCCCCGGAGGCAGCGATGAACGCGTCACAGGTGTACAGGTCGCCGTTTTTCATCTCGACCTCGAAGGGGCCGGCGTGCTCGCCCGGCCCGTCGTTCGTCGGCCGGACGTCCGCCACGATGCCGTGATCGATTTCGGCCCCGAACTTGGTGGCCTGATCTTTCATCTTCTGGACCAGTTCCGGCCCGCCGACGCCGTCCGGGAAGCCAGGATAGTTCGCGACATCGGTCGTCAGCGTCAACTGGCCGCCCGGCTCGTCGCCCTCAAGCACGAGCGGGTCGTTGTTCGACCGCGCGGCGTAGATGGCGGCAGTGAGCCCTGCGATGCCCGATCCGGCGATCACTAGCCGCCGGTGCTCGACAGCCTCGTCTGTCATACCCGTAGCTTGGCCACCGGAGGGTTTGTAGATTGTGCCCTCGGCTCGCCGGACGCACGTTCCCGAAACGCTTTATTCGTTGCAGCGGTCGAACTGCCCCGGCACCTCTGCGGTCGGGAGCGTGTCTTCGACGGCTTCCCCGCGGCTGTAACCGCACATGTCCCGCTGACCGCCCTCGCGTCCGGCAACGACCCACACCTCCGTTCCGCCGAACGACACATGTAGCCGGCACACGCAGCGTACGCCATGACCGACATCCAGGAGAAGACCGACCGGTACGAGGAGATGCTCGCGGCGGCACTCGAGGCTGCCACGGTCGCCCCGCCAGACGGAACCCCGATGGCTGCGGCGGCCGCGGACTGTACCGAGATGGCCCGCTCGTACCTCGAAGACGGCCGTCACTTCCGGGCCGAGGACGACCTCGTGAACGCGCTTGCGGCGTTCGCGTACGGCCACGCGTGGCTCGACGCCGGCGCCCGCGTCGGCCTGTTCGACGTTCCCGAGGAGGGACATCTGTTCACTGTCTGAGGTCTCGGTCACCCGCCCGTTCCTCGAATTATGTCCCCGGGTAGCGTATCGCTGATAGGTAGCCACCGCAATTATACGTATTTGACACTTTTATTCTATTGCGAGATTGTATCCCTCGTCGGAATGGGAATAATAAGCTTTGTGGCCGTTCTGCGGTCAATTTGGGTCGAATTTGGGTCTCACCCGGGAAATTATTTAATATCCGATAGTACGTGGCCAGACTCGGGTATGAACCCATGACATTCCGACGCGACGTACTGAAAGGCATCGGTAGCGGCGCTGCGGTGATCGCGATGGGTGGTGTCGGCGTCGCGAGCGCCGACGACGGAGAGGCAAAGATTCGAGTTGCACACGCATCGCCAGACGCTCCTGAGGTGGAGGTAACTCTGACGAACGTCGACAATGAGGACATCTCCGAAACGGTGACAGTCGAGTTCACTGATGTAACTGGGTATCTGGAGGTGCCAACCGGAGACTACGATGTTGAGATTCCGGCGGCAGGTTTCAGCACGACTGTTACTCTGGATGCCGATGACTACACTGCTGCAGCTATCGGCGAACTCTCACCCGAAGACGGTGACGGTGAAGAGTTCACTGTCGATGTCTTCGAAGACAAACTTGGCCGACTGTTCGGTGACGACGGCCGGGTCCGAATATACCACGCTTCCCCAGACGCTGGGGAGGTTGACGTGGCCGTGGCGGATGACAACGACGAGCCCGATATCTTCCTCGCTGAGGGACTGACATTCGGCAACGCCGGGCCGAACGTCGAAGTCGGCGCCGGCACGTATCCCGTTGCCGTCTATCCCGCCGGAAGCTCCGAACCGGTCTTTGGACCTGCCGACGTCGAGGTCAAAGACGGCGAAGTGTTGACCGCGTTCGCAGAGGGGGAGCTTGAACCTGAAGGAGATGAGCCGGGATTCGAGCCGGTTCTCGCATACGAGGAAGCGGCTCCGTTCGGGAACGGAAACGGAGGCGGCGGCCGCGGGGAGTAACTACCGCCTGTCTGTTCCTCCTCAGCGATTTAGAACCGTATCATCAGTTTTTAGCCAGTCGTCCAAAGCCGATGCTCTTACGTAAAGGGGCGGTGTTGCACTCCGGTAATGGAGGCGGTCCTCTGGTACGTGCTGACGGGGACACGCGGGGGCAAAAACCGGGTGCGCATCCTCAGGGCTCTGGACGAGCGCCCCCGGAATGCCAACCAGCTCGCGGAGGACCTCGACCTCGATTACAAGACGATCCGCCACCACCTCGAGGTGCTGGCGGACAACGACATCGTCACCGACAGCGGCGACGACTACGGCGCGGTCTACCTGCCGACCGACCGCGTGCGACACCACTGGGAGACCGTCGAGGACATCATCCAGGAGGTCGACTGATTATGGTACAATTTGGGAAAGAGTATATTCGACAGAGAAC
>JAHENO010000221.1 GCA_018609945.1 Haloarculaceae archaeon
ACGGAACTCGCGGCCAATTTGACCGTCATGGAGCGGAACCGCGGCGTCTGTCTGGGAAGTTCGCTCGGGGCCAGGGTCGACGAACCGTTCCTCGAGACGGGGGAGACATTCCCCCTTCACTGCACGGCGCCGGGCAAGGCGATGCTCAGCGCGCTCGATACCGACACTGCGAGGGAGATCGTCCGGGAGACCGGGCAGACGGCGATGACCGAGAACACGCTCACCGACTGGGACGACCTCGCCGCGGAACTCGACCGGATCCGGAACCGCGGACTCGCCGTCGATCAGTGCGAGTGGAAGCCGGACGTCCGCGGTATCGCCGCCCCGATCACCGACCGGGACGGGTCGCTCCTCGGAACGGTCTCCGTGATGAGTTCCTCGGAATCGATGTCGGGCAAACGGTTCCAGCAGGACATCCCGGGGCTCGTGATCAGCTCCGCGAACAAGGTCTACAAGAACACGCAGGCCTGAGAGAGCGCCGATACCGGCGCGTTGCCCTGTGTTTGGTATTACTGAAAAATATTCGTGGCGCGCGTGGCCACCACCCGACGTGTCTCCCGGACGCCGAAGAAATGGGAATCGCACCCGATACAGAATTCACCATATCCGAATAATCAGCCTCTGCGACGGGGGTTCACGTCCGCTACCGACGAGAGTCGCGACCGACGATAGGTATGTGAGTGTAACGGAGGAACCGGTCGAACCGTCGGGCGGCCGTAGAGTCGCGCGGCCCCGACCCCGTGCCAGTCGATTGGCGGACGAGTTACAGAAGTATGATTGTAATGGAAGGAACCGTCTCACAGTCTGCCTGTGCCGACAGCGGTCGCATCGGTGCTGTCGAACTCTATATTTTATGTGTTCATCAACCGTTTTTTCTTATACACATAAGCGATATATATGTGAAATACCGGAAATAGCGACAGGAGATCAGTATGGCTTCGCTCCCGGCAGCGTGCCGGGGCGAGTGGGGACGTGTGTCGGGCCGGGAGAGGCTGGCCGGCAACACCGCCACCGCGTCAGGGCAGCCGGCTGCTGGACACGGGCGCGGCCAGGCTGTCCCGACAGTTTACAACAGGCCAGTCCCAATCGATGGCGAATGCAACTCGGCGGTAGCCTCCCGCCCGAAAAGCGGGTCCGCAAGGCCGTTCTCGACCTCTGTGAGAGCCACCCCTTCTATGGCTCCGTGGCGATGCACGTCGACCTCCGTGCGACCAGCGACCCCCAGGTCCCGACAGCGGGCGTGCTCCCCGAGGGTGTCTTGCTCTACAATCCCGACTTCGTCGAGGGGCTAGACGACGCACACCTCCGGGGGCTCGTCGCTCACGAGGTGCTCCATCTGGTGTTGGATTTCGGCGAGCGCCGTCGGGACCGCGAGCTACAGCTGTGGAACACTGCACAGGATGTCGTCATCAATCACATGCTCGTCGTCGACGGCTTCGACCTCCCGCCCGGTGGCGTGATTCCCGAGGATGGTCGCCTCGAGGCAGGCCCGTTCACCGTCGACGATATCGAGGGGAAGACCTCGGAATCCATCTACGACGAACTCCTCGACGGGGAGGGGTCGCCGTCCGACCTCTCCGGACCGAACCGCCGCGCAGCCGACCCGTCCGAGCGAGACGGTGACGGGGAAGGGGAGGGAGGCGGGACGGACGGGTCGCTCCCGGACGCGCTCGACGACCAGAACCCGGGCGGATTCGACGTCCATCTCGGCGACGGGGGTGGGGAGCAAACCCTCGGAGCGGCCGACGCCGAGGACCACCCGGACTGGGAGCGCATCGCCGTCGAGGCGGCCCAGCACTCCCGGCAGGTGGCCGCCGAGCGCGGGACCACGCCCGGGGCAGCGGTCGAGCGGATCCGCGAGCGCACCTCGGAGACGGTCGACTGGCGGTCGGTGCTACGCGAACGGATTGCCGGCACACTCCCGTCCGGATACACCTGGCGGCGGCCGGCCGACAAGTCACGCGCGGCCGACACCTACCTGCCGGATACCGTGAGCCGCCGGCTCGAAGCGGTCGTCGCGCTCGACACCTCGGGGTCGATGTCCCCGGACACGCTCGGGCTGGCACTCGGGGAACTCCGGTCGCTGGAGCGGGAGTACGACGAACTCGACCTGACGCTGGTCCAGCACGACGCCGGGGTCCAGCGCGTCGCCCGGGAGTGGCGCCCCTCGCGAGCCGTCGCGTTCGAGGCCGAGGGCCGGGGCGGAACCTCTCACCGGCCGGTCTTCGAGTGGCTCCGGGCCGAACGTCCCGGTGTCGAGGTGCTCGTGGCGGTCACCGACGGCCACACCGAGACGCCGGAGTCGGTTCCGCCGGGGCTGGACGTGGTCTGGGTGCTCGTCGGCGAGACAGTGCGCGAACCCGACGTCGGCGTGACGGTCAGGGTCGATCCGGAGTGACGTCGCCGGCAGGGTCTCGCCCACCCGAGCGTTTAATCCCCTCCAGTCCTTCCCGGCGTGCGTGGTCGAATCGGAACTCGGTCGGTCGGTGGATCACGCGACGCTCCGGACAGTGCTCGACGGATACCGGGACGCGGACGTCCCGCTGTTGATACGTGGCGCCACCGGGATCGGCAAGAGCCGGATGGTCAAGCAGGACGCCGAACGGTACGCGACTGCCCGGAACCGCACCTTCGTCGCGTGGAACGAACTGCCGCGGGAGGAGAAACGCGCGGTCGCCGACGCACCGGGCGAGTACCACGCGTTCGTGGACGTCAGGCTGGCGCAGGTCGACCCCACGGACCTGCGCGGATTGCCCGACCTCGACGGCTCGGCGACGACGTGGCATCCGCCGCTGTGGGTCGAGGCGCTCTCGTCGTCTGCGGCCAGCGGAACCGTCTTTCTGGATGAACTGAACCTGGCACCGCGTGCAGTCCAGAACGCGGCCTACCAGGTCGTCCTCGACCGGCAGGTCGGCGAACACGCCCTCGGCGAGGACGTCTGGGTGGTGGCCGCGGGGAACCGGCAGGGCGACGAGGCCAACGTCCGCCGGTTGCCCGCGCCGCTGCGCGACCGCTTCGGGCAGGTGGAACTCCGCGAACCCACGGGCGGCCGCGACGGGACCTGGACCGAGTGGGCACTCGAAAACGGCCTCGATTCGCGGGTGATTTCCTTCATCGGCTCGCCGGTCGGTGCCGGTCACGTCCACGGGTTCGAGCGGGGCAAAGAGGCCTTCGCGACGCCCCGGAGCTGGGAACGGGTGAGCGACCTGATCGACGGCGTGGGTGACCCCGACCGGATCGAGCGGCTGGCCGCACCCGTCGTCGGGTCGGGGCCGGCCGTCGAGTTCGCCGGCTTCCTCCGCTCGCGGGACTCGCTCGACGCCGTCGTGGAGCGTCCCGCCGCCATCCGGTCGCTGGAATCCCGGAGCGCGCGCATCGCCACCATGACCGGGCTCGCCGAAGCATACGCCCGCGAGGACGTCCCGCTGGATACGGTCACCCGTGCGGCCTCCCACCTCGACGAGGGCGGCGAAACCGAGGTCGGCATCCTCGGTCTCAAACAGGCAAAGCGGCTGCGCGAAGACCACTTCCGGGAGTACGTGATCGACGCCGCGCGCTACGACCAGCTCGCGGAAGATATTGTCAACTATCTCTTATGACTGCCGAGGCGTGTCCGGGGTGCGGGCTATCTGACGGACCCCACGCGGTTCTCGGGGAGTGCTGGCGGGCACTCGAGGAGCAGGGCAGGCTCGTGGCCTACTGGCGCGAGGCGCCCGAGGACCTCGCCCGGATCGGGTCGGACCTGCCGACCGCTCGCACCCTCCAGTGGCTTCGCGGGCGCGGGCACGGCGTCTGGCCGCTCTGCGGGTCGCCGCCGGGAACCGTCTCGGTTCCCCCGCCGGGCGCGGACGGCTTCTACGCGGGGGCCGACGCCGTCGAGGCGGCGCGGCGCCGATTCCACCGTGGCCCCATCGCCGACGCGACAGTCGTCGAGCGCCTGGCCAGCGTCGAGGAGTGGCTCGCTGTCCGGCGGTCCTGTCGACCGGGGACGCTCGTTCCCCGCGAGAGTCTCGCCGGTCGGGTCGACCCGGACGTCCGGGTGTTCGAACTCGTCGACACGCCCTCGGGCCGCGACCCGGCCACGCTCGCGGCCGACCGGATGCTCCTCCAGCAGACCGGGGAGGGGTTCGGGGACGTCCTGTTCGCCCACGACGGGTGGACGGGCGAGCGCGTCGGGCGCGCGCCCGAGTCCGGCGACGTGCCGGCCGACGTCGAGCGGCGCCTGAAAGCCGAGATCGCGACGGAGGTGCTATGATCGAACGGTTCCGCGAGCAGGTCGCGGATTCGCTGGCGACCGATCCGGCAGACCGCCGTGGCCAGGCCCACGTGGCCGTCCTCGGGGTGCGCGAACTCCGGTCGGACAGGCTCGCGACTGGCGAACGCCAGACAGTACGCGTCGTCGGCAGCGAGCGGCGCTGGGAGTTACTCGCGGTGCCCGCGGTCGAGCGGGAACTGGAGACGGTTTTCCGCTCGCTGATCGACGTCGAAGGCACCACCGGGGTCCAGACGACACAGTTGCGCCGCACGGGCGAGGCCGTCTTCTCGGTCCGGCAGTGTCCGTCGGTTACCCGTGGGGACGCGACGCTCGGGAACGACCGGGAGGGAGCGATACAGGTCCAGCCCGGGTCGGTGTTCCCGTTCGTGACCGAACTCCGGCAGCCGACGTTCGCGGAGGTGCTGTACCTGCTCGCGTACGTGGCCAACCGCGACAACTACCGCGGGGTCTACGACGCCGGTCACGGCCGCGCGACGCGGCTGGGGCCGGATTTCCGGAACCACGTCGCGATGGTCGTCACGAACTGGAAGACCGCCTCCCCGTCGGGGCGGGACCTCTCGCGGGCAATCGCGACGGCGCTGGCGAGTGCGCGAACC
>JAHENO010000222.1 GCA_018609945.1 Haloarculaceae archaeon
CGTCGAGGGGGCTCGTGCCGACCACCCCGGGCTGACTATCAATAACGGCGCCCACCTGGGCGTCCACCCGGCCATCCTGGACCTGCTCGACGACCGCGCGGCCACAGTCGAGGAAGAACTCGGCGTCGCCCGCGACGAAGACGAGGTGGCGGTCGCGCTCTGTGGTCGCGGGTCGAGTGACCCCGACGCCAACGCCGACGTCCACAAGCTCGCGCGCCTGCTCTACGAGGGTCGTGAGTTCGACCGCGTGGAGGCGACGTTCGTCGGCGTCACCGAACCGCTGCTCGACGAAACCCTTCACGGGATGGCCAAACACCGCCCTGACGCGGTGGTCGTGTTGCCCTACATGCTGGGCGACGGCGTCCTGACGGGGCGGATCCGCGATGGCGCCGAGACCTTCGACGACGACTACCCCTACGTGGACGCGGCGGCGGGCGACCCACTGGGAACCGACTCGCGGCTGCTCGACGTGCTCGCGGACCGCTGGCAGGAGGCCCGCACCGACAGCGTCGAGATGTCCTGTGACACCTGCAAGTACAAGGTCGAACTGGACGGCTACGAGGAGGACGTCGGCGGCGCTCGCGCGATGTTGCGGGCGCTGACCCACCAGGAGACCCACGCCGACCGCGAGAACGTCGACGACGACCCGCACGTCCACGACGCGCCCGAGAACCACGTCACGGTCTGTACCAACCAGACCTGCGCCGCCGACGGCGCGCCCGCGGTGCTCGAACGGCTCCGCCAGGCGGCCCGCGATTCCGAGGCGTGTGACGCGCGCATCACCCGCTCGTCCTGTCTCGGGCGCTGTGGCGAGGGACCCATCGTCGCGGTCTATCCCGACGGCGTCTGGTACGGCGACCTCTCGCCCGAGGACGGCGAGGAGATCGTCGCCTCGCACCTCGATCGGGGTCGCATCGTCTCGGAGCTGGTCGACCAGACGCTTTGACCGTCCCGGCAGTCATCCGACCGACCTGACCACGCATCGCTCGCATCCGCGAACCGACGCACCCACGTACCACGACATATGACACACACCCATGGCCTGTGAAGAACTCGAAGCGCTACGACTCGGATTGATGAACGTCCTCGGGACCGAAGACGAGAGCGTCCGCACGCACGCCGAGGCGGAACTGGGCGAGGACCTCTCCGGCCCCATCGAGGCCCTGACAGAAGCGGAGACGCTCGCCGAGATCGGCCGCCATCTCGACGCCGCGCTGGTTGACTTGGAGGAGGAGGTCGCCGAGACCGATCCCGACACCGACGAGTACGACTACCTGCGAGGCCGCCTGGTAGCAGTCCGGGACGCAGAGCGCGACGTCGCAGCCCTCATCCGGCAGGGCGAGGCCCTGCTCGACGGCTACGGCGAGACCCACGACCTGCTGCACGAACTGTTCCCGGTCGAGGAGTGAGATGACAGATCCCCAGCAGCCCCATGAGTAGCACGCTCGACCGTCGCGTGGCCGACCTCGGGGCCGTCGACCCGACCGGGTCCCGCCACCGCGGCCGGCGCTCTGCCGTCGCGCTGACCGACGAGTGCGTCGTCGCCGGTACCGCCGACGGCGCAGTCCGGGCCTTCGACCGCGACTCTCTGGCCGAGCGATGGCGGACCGAAACCGACAGCGAGGCCAGTGTCGTCTCGGCCATCGCGCTCCGGAACGGCCTCGCAGTCGGCGAGCGCGGTCCCGAGGGCGCCGTTCGCGTCTACGAAGACGACGGGTCGCTCCGCTGGCGGTACGCGACCGTGACCGACATCGGCCAGCCACAGAAGGACACGCGGTTTTTCCTGCCGTTCGTCGTCGACCTCGTAACCGACGGCGACCTGCTGTACGCCGCCGCCCGCCGGTACGAACGCTACGGGGACCGCCCCGAGGGCGAACGGCGCCACTTCGAGAGTGTCGTCTACGCCTTCGAGGGAGACGGCACCGTGGCGTGGCGCTGTCGCACGGACGCCTCGCCGATCGCTCTCGACACTGCCGGGGACCGAGTGGCGGTCGCGTACAACCGGTGTACCGGCGACCACCAGCGCGGGCTGGTCGTCCTCGACGCCGAGGATGGAGGCCAGCGATGGACCTGGGACCCAGGTACCGACGGCCAGCGTCGAATCGGGGACGTCTCACTTCTCGACGAGGGAGCGGTCGTCACCAGCCACGGCGATTACTGTGGGTACGCGCTCGCCGAGGGCGGCGACGTCCGCTGGCGTGCCGAGCTGGCGACGCCTCAAGTACTCGATGGCGAAACCGTCTACGCCTACCCGAACCACGTCCACGCGATCGGTGGGGGCGTCGTCTTCGTCACCGGTAATACCTACCCAGAGGAGGGACGCGAGACCGACGTTAGCCATCCGGACGATCACACAGCTGTCGGATACGGTCTCGATGGCGAGCGGCGCTGGAGTGACCCGGTAGGAGGGTTCGCGAGTGGCATCGACGCCCACGGTTCGACGGTTGCGGTTCCCTGTGCCCAGGACTTCCGCCGGCGCGACCCCGAGACGCACGCCTGTCGGCTGTTCGACGTGCGGGACGGGCGCGCAGAGACCATCGACTGTGACGGCGTGGTCACCGCCGCAGCCATCGACGAGCGATCTGTCGCAGCCATCGAGGAACCGGTCGTCTACCACGACGAGGACCGCGAGCGCGGCGCGTATCACGTTCACCTCGCACAGCGGTAGTCGTACGGTCGGCTTTGTTACACGAGAAGTTTCGCCGACCGGTCGGACGGACCGTTTTCCGGTGGAGTCGTCAGTATCAATCCGCGGATTCTGCGGGCCCCTCGATCTCGTAGTCCGGGTCGGCTGTCTGGATCGAACTCGGGACGCCGAGCCACGCGTGGACGCTCGCCAGCACGAACCACAGCGTCGCCTGCCCGAAGACGACGAACCCGCGGTAGGCGAGCGCCATCTCTGCCGGAACCGCACCGGTGGCCCCTGCGGTCGGGGACAGAGCGACCGGTAGCGCCAGCAACGCGAGGGGCGCAAGCGCCGAGAGCCTCGCCACGGACCGTCTCGTTCCCCGCTGGGATAGCCGTCCGTAGGTATAGATAGCGAGTAGGCTGACGACCGCACCGGCCGCGATCATCACGCCGTACCAGAGAATTCGCGTTTCCGTCGAGAGGCTGGCCTCGACGCCGGCTGGCTGTGGCGGCAACACCAGCCACGGCGCGCCCGAGACGGTCAGGAAGCCCGCCCCGGCGAGGACGTACCGTTTGGTCGCGCCCCCGCCCGGGATGGCCGGCTCGAAGAAGTAGTAAACGACGCCGAAGAAGACGGCACCGAGCAACAGCCCCCAGAGGACGCCGCCACCGACGCTCACGGCGTTCGTGACCGCCGCCGAGAGCAGGCCCTCGCCGGCATGATGGACCGCCTCACCGGCCGCGGCCCCGCCGTGCTGGCCGCCTTCCGAACCAGCGTGACCCAACTCTTCGACGTAGCCGACGAGCGGGTTCCCGACGATGGCCACGAACAGCCCGAACGCGAGGCCGCCGGCGGCGCCAGCCAGCAGCCCGCGCTCGACGTACGAGCGGATCATCAGTGACAGGTGATCCCCGCAGAGTGCCGGAAGTTGTGCAACGCGTCGTGGGCGAGTGGCTCCTGCATAACGAGCAACGCGAACCCGAGGGCCGCGACGAGTGCCAGCCCGACTGCCACCTCGCGTGCCGTCAGGTCGTGTCGTGCCTGCGCGAACCGGTCCGAGACGGTCGACATTTCTGAAATCACGATTGGAGTAATACAACCAAAGTTGAAAAGCTTTCCTATGGACTAAACCTGGTTTTCACGAGCGCGGACGGCGGCGGCGTCGACGCGCTCGGCCGAGAGGGCATCGAGCGCGACCCGCTCGGCGTCGGTCTCGGAGACGACGAGGTCGGTGAGGGCGGCACGGTCACCGTCGCCAGCGTCGACGACGAGGACGTGTGGGTTCCGGGCCGCCAGGCGGCGTGCAGCGGCGCGCGTGTCCGCGACGGGATCGGAGGCGGCGTTAGCTCGGCCGTCGGTAACGAGGACGACGATTCCAGCCTCGGGGTCGGCACGGTCGAGCACGTCGCCGGCGGTCGTCAGGCCGGCCGGCAGGGGTGTCCGGTCGCCGGTCGGCAGGTCCTTGAGGTGGCGCGCGGCGAGAGTCACGCTCTCGGTCGGGGGCAGCAACACCTCGGCGTTCTCGCCGGCGAAGGCGACGACGGCTACTTTGTCGCGCTCTCGGTAGGCCTCTTTCAGGAGTTCCAGCACTGTGCCTTTCGCGGCGCGCATCGCGGGACGCATCGAGGCACTGGCGTCGACGGCGAACACCACGAGCGTCCCGCTCTCGCCGGCACGCACCGACGCCCGCAAATCACGTGACTCCACCGCGGCCGATCCCCTGCCAGCGGCCGCTCTGATCGATGCCGCCGCGTCGACGTTGCTGGTGGCGTCGGCACGCTCGGTCCTGACTCGGGGGCCGTTCTGGTCGAGGCCCGGTTCGGAACGGACGCGTGATCCCGGCCGCGCCCCCTTTCCAGCTTCGGTGTCGGGGGTGGCGATATCGGGCGCGCGACTCTCGCCGACGTCAGCGGGCGCGCTCCGGGATTGGCCCGGCACCAGCGGCGTGCCCTCCTCGCTGTCTCCTCCGTCACCTTGTTGGCCCTCTGTTTCTTCCCCGGTTTCGCCGTCGCCAGCTTCGGGCTTATCGGCGGGCTGTCTGTCGCCCGGTTCCGGGCCCTCGCGGGGTCCCGGTGGCGGCTCGCTGTCGGACTCCTCACCGTCGGCGTTGCCTTCCCCTGGGTCCCGGTTCTCGCTGGCGTCGGACTCGTCGTCCCCGCCGTCGGCAGTCCCCTCCTCACCCTGGCCACCATCGCCAGCTCCGGCACTCTCACTGCCGTCCCGGTCACCGGCCTCGGTTTCGTCATTCTCGTCGGAGCTGGAGGACTCCTCAGCCGAGTCCGGATCGCCATCCTGCTCGAAGTGGTCGTCAACCACGTCCTCCGGGTCGGGTGCGTCTTCGAAGGGACGGGACCGGAGCCGGTGGGGCAATGCGAGTTCGGCCGCGCGCCGGACGTCGGCATCGACGACCGTTTCCCGGCCGTCGAGCGCCGCGAATGCGCGCGCGGTGCGGGCGGTGGCTATGTCGCCACGGTGGCCCTCGACGCCAGCGTCCCGGCAGAGTTCTGTGATGTCCGCGAGCAGCTCCTGGGAGATATCGACGCGGTCGATGCGCTCGCGTGCGCCCAGCAGACGCGCTCGGACCGCCTCGTCGTCGGCGTCAGCCCCGCCAGCACCCTCCCGGCTGACCGACTCGCCGTCGCGGCCCAATGCGCGCTCGACGATTGTGACACGATCATCGATGTCCTCGCAGGCAGTCACGGACGCCTGGAGGGCAAAGCGGTCGCGCAGTTGCGGGCGCAACTCACCCTCCTCGGGGTTCATCGTCCCGACGAGCGTGAACTCCGCGGGATGGGTGACGCTGACGGCGTCGCGCTCCACGCGGTTGACGCCGCTCGCGGCCGCGTCCAGCAGCACGTCCACGAGGTGATCGTCGAGGAGGTTCACCTCGTCGACGTAGAGGATGCCGCGGTTGGCTACTGCGAGCAACCCCGGTTCGAATTCGTAGTCGCCGGCCAGCGCGTCCGCGACCGAGAGCGTGCCCACCACACGTTCCCGGGTCGCGCCCAGCGGCAACGTTACCAGCGGCACTGGCCGCGTCTCGACTGCCGGGTCGGCTCGCTGTCTGCAATCCGCACACTGCCGGGTCGACTCATCGGGGGAACAGCCGTACGGACAGTCCGCGACAGCGCGCTGCTCGGGCAGCAAATCCGCGAGGGCACGCACCACCGTCGACTTTGCCGTGCCCTTCTCGCCCCGCACTAACAACCCGTCGAGCGCGTCGTCGGCCGCCACCGCCAGCAGTGCCTCTTTCAGCTCTGTCTGGCCGACGACCGCCGAGAAGGGGAGCCCCCCGGAAGCTTTTTCCACCCGGCGTGATTCAACCATACTTGTATTAGTAACAACCGAGGTTTAACAACTTTATGCCACAGATCGGACTGTACACGGCGACCGAGAACGAGCTGGGCGCGGTTCAGCGCGCCGCAGAGCGCGTCGACGCGGAGTTGACGGTGCGTTCGGAGAGTGACTTCGACGACGAGACGGACGTGGCGGCGTTCGTCGACGAACTCGAAAGCGCAACCGCGGTTGTCTTCTGGCTGCACGGCTCCGAGGAGAGCATGCCGGGCTACGGGCGCGCGGTCGAGCGCCTCCAGGAGGCCGGGGTACCGCTGGTCGTCAAATCGACCCGCGACGCCTACGCAATCGAGGACACGACCGTCCCCGAACGAGAGCGCGAGCGGGTCTACGAGTACCTCGAGAAGGGTGGGACGGCGAACGTCGCCAACTGCCTGCGCTACCTGATCGACGAGTACGCCGAGACGGGGCGGGCCTACGATGACCCCGTGACGCTTCCGACGGAGGGCGTCTATCACCCCGACCATCCGGGGGCGAGCTACGAAGAGGTGTGCGCCGAACTCGACCCGGGGACGCCGACGGTCGCGGTGTGGTTCTACGAGTCCCACTGGACCCACGAGAACACCCGCTACGTGGACGCACAGGTCCGGGCCATCGAAGAGCAGGGCGCCGACGCGCTCCCTATCTTCTGCAATCCAGCGAGCGACGAACCGGGTCAAGAGGACGCCGAGTGGGTGACCGACGAGTGGCTCCTGGATGATGCGGGCCAGCCTATCGTGGACGCCGTCTGCTCGTCCTTCATGTTCTCGCTGTCGATGGACGAGCGCGGCCGGTCCGCCAGCAACGAAGGCGACAGCGCCGAGGACGTATTTTTGGACAGGCTGGGTGTGCCGGTCATCCAGACCGTGACGACGATGCGCTCGCGGTCGCGCTACCAGGGCAGCGACACGGGCGTGATGGGCTTCGAACTCGCCCTCTCTGTCGCCCTGCCGGAGTTCGACGGCAACGTCATCACCCACCCCATCAGCGGCAAGGAGCGCACCGACGACGAGGCCGGTATCGGCAGCGCCCCCAAACAGCACTTCCCCATCGAGGATCGGGTCGACCACGCCGCACGCCTGGCGGTCAACTGGGCACGCCTGCGTCACCTAGACAACGACGAAAAGCAGGTCGCCGTCGTTTTGCACAACTACCCGCCCAGCGACGACGGCATCGGCACCGCCTTCGGCCTGGACAGCCCCGAGAGTACCGTCAATCTGCTGGACGAACTCGGGGCGCGGGGATACGATCTCGGTGGAACTCGTCCAGATGACGGCCAATCCCTCGTAGAGACCCTCACCTCACAGCTCACCCTCGACGACCGCTGGGTCGCACCCGAGGACGTCCGCGACCGGTCGGTCGACGTCGTGGGCCAAGAGCAGTACCGCGAGTGGTTCGGCGCGACGGACGAGCGCTTCCAGGAACACGTCCGAGAGGAGTGGGGCGAGCCACCCGACCGACCATTCGCCATCCCGGGCGTCGAATTCGGGAACGTCCTCGTGACGGTCCAGCCACCGCGCGGGTTCGGGATGGACCCCTCGAAGGTATATCACGACTCGGACCTCCAGCCTCCCCACGACTACGTGGCCTTCTACAAGTGGCTGCGCAACGACTTCGACGCGGACGCGGTGGTCCACCTGGGGACGCACGGCTCCCTGGAGTGGCTGCCCGGCAAAACGGTCGGGCTGAACGGCGAGAGCGCGCCCGATCAGCTCATCGACGATATCCCGAACGTCTACCCCTACATCGTCAACAACCCCGGCGAGGGAACGCAGGCCAAGCGCCGCTCGTACGCGGCCATCGTCGACTACCTTACCCCGGTCATGTCCAATGCGGGCACCTACGACGAACTGGCCGACCTGGAGGAACTGGCCGACCGCTACCGCGAGGCCGGGATGGAGGACGCCCGCACCGACGACGGTGAGCACCTCGAAGCCCTGCTCCGGGAGGCAGTCGAGGACCTCGATCTCGCGGTCGAACTCGGAATCGCCGGGAACATCGACGAGAAAGCGGACGTTCGCGGCCCCGAGGAAGCGGGAACCACACTCGCGGAAGGCGAGGTCTCGGGCGACGAGGTAAATATCGAGGAACTGGTCGAGCGAGTCCACGAGTACATCACCGACGTCAAGACCACCCAGATACGGCTGGGCTTGCACACCATGGGCGAACCGCCCGGGGGCGAGCGCCTGGTGGAGTACCTGGTCGCGCTGACGCGACTGGAGAATCCCGGCGCGCCCTCCCTGCGCGAGAGCGTCGCCGGGGTGCTTGGGGTCGACTACGAGGCGATGCTCGACTCGCCCGGCGAGTACGACGAGGCGCTGGGAATGACCTACGCCGAGGCAGCCGACGCGGTCTACGAGACCAGCCTCGACCTCGTGGAGACGCTCGCAGCGTACGACTTCGACGTGCCAGAATCGGAGTACGAGGCGGGACCGGACGACGAGGTGAACATGAACCTGCTCGTCGTGGACATCGACCCGCTGGGTGACGCCCGCGCCCGCTCGGGCGCACACGACGACCTGCGGGAAGTGCTGGCCTACATCTGCGAGGAGGCCGCGCCGCGGGTACGGGGGGCCAGCGAGGAGATTCCCACGACAGCCGACGCGCTGAACGGCGAGTACGTCGAGCCCGGCGGGAGCGGCGCACCCACCCGCGGGGGCGTCGACCTGCTGCCGACCGCGCGGAACTTCTACACGCTCGACCCGCGGAAGGTGCCGGCCAAGAGCGCCTGGCAGGTCGGCCGCGAGGTGGCGGATGGTGTAGCACAGCGCCACCACACTGAGGAGGGTGAGTATCCCGAAGAGATCGGCGTCGTCGCGTGGGGCACCCCGACCGTCAGGACGCGCGGCGAGACGGTCGCGCAGGTGCTCGCGCTGCTGGGCGTCGAGCCCCAGTGGACCGACGCCGGTCGCGTCGACGGCGTCGAACCCATCCCGCTCGACGAACTTGGCCGGCCCCGCATCGACGTCACGACGCGCGTCTCCGGCCTCTTCCGGGACGCCTTCCCCGCCGCAGCGGGCGTCATCCACGACGCCGTCGACGCGGTGGTCGACTTGGACGAGCCCGTGGAGATGAACTACGTGAAAAAGCACGTCGAGGAGGACGCCGAGGACCTCGCCGATTCCCAAGGACTGGACATCGAGGAAGCCCGCGACGCCGTGATGGACCGCGTGTTCACGACCCGGCCGGGCGGCTACGGCGCTGGGACGAACAAGGCCGTCGACGAGGGCAACTGGGAGGACCGCGCGGATCTGGCGGAGGTGTACGTCCAGTGGGGCGGCTACGCGATGGGCTCGCGGGGCCGGGTCAGCGAGGCCCACGACGCCTTCGAGCGCCGACTGGGCTCCGTGGAGGCGACGGTCAAAATCGAGGACACCGCCGAACAGGACGAGTTCGACTCCTCGGACTGGTATGCCTTCCACGGCGGCTTCATCTCGGCGGTCTCGGAGATCGCCGGGGCGGAGCCGGCCTCCTACGTCGGTGACTCCTCGGACCCCGACAACGTGGACGTCTACACCAACGAGCAGAAGGTCCGGAAGGCGATGCGGGCCCGCGTGCTCAACCCCAGGTGGCTCGACTCGATGGAGGAGCACGGCTACAAGGGCGCGGGTGACCTCTCGTCGACGGTCGACGTGGTGCTGGGCTGGGACGCCACCACGGGCGTCATCAGCGACGGTCTCTGGGAGGAGGTTGCGGAGAAGTACGCCTTCGACGCCGACCGCCAGGAGTGGCTCGAAGACGTCAATCCGTGGGCGCTCGATTCCATCACCGACACGCTGCTGGAGGCCATCGACCGGGGGCTATGGGACGCGGACGGCGCGACGCGCGAACGGCTGCAGGACCTCAATCTGCGCGTCGACGGCCAACTGGAGGCCCGGACCGGTTCCAGTTCCAGTGACGGCGCCGCCGGACGGGAGGTGCGCTCTGATGACGACTGACGCTGCCGGGGCGAAGGAAGAGGCCAGCGAC
This sequence comes from Haloarculaceae archaeon, assembly GCA_018609945.1. GTDB lineage: Archaea > Halobacteriota > Halobacteria > Halobacteriales > Haloarculaceae > SW-9-67-25. The sequence goes on from JAHENO010000222.1 coordinate 9,932, forward strand.
GACGGCGACGCCAGCGACGGCGACTTCGAGGCCTACGCCGACCTGGGCGCCACGACCGAGAACGCCATGGACATCGCAGAGACGAGCATGGACCGCGTCCACGAACTTGTCGACGTCGAGACGCTGGCCGACCGGATGCGCGCGAAGGCGGTTCACGCGACAGGCGATCCCGAGTTCCAGCACCTGTTGCGCTTTTCGGGCAGCGACGCCGACGGCGACGACGAGAGTGCGCCCGTCAGGGCCGGGGCCCGCGCTGTGCTGGAGCAACGCCCGATCGTGACCGACATCACGATGGTCAAGGCGGGAATCACGGGCCGGGGCCACGACTGTCCGGTCCGGAAGGCCATCGGCAACGGCGCCGACCTCGCCGCAGAGACGGGGATGACACGCACCGCCGCGTCGGTACTCGAACTCGACAGCGAGGGTGTCTACGACGGCGCCATCGCGGTCGTCGGGAACGCCCCAACGGCGGCGCTGGCGCTCGCGGACTGCATCGCCGAGGGTACCAGGCCCGCGGTCGTCGTGGCGACGCCGGTGGGCTTCGTGAAGGCCGCCGAGAGCCGCGAGCGGGTCCGCGAGGTCTCCCGCGAACACGGCGTCCCGGCGGTCACGAACGTCGGCCGGCGCGGCGGCAGCGGTGTCGCCGCCGGACTGACCAACGAACTGGTCCACGTGGCCAGCGATGTCCGGGACGGCGAGGTCGACCTGTGAGCGAGATCAACACCGACCCGTTCGGGGGGAACGGATGAGCAGCGACGCGGAGGATTACGACCTCGATTCGGGGGCCGACCCGGCCACCGTGGCGGCCGCCAACCCGGAGGACCCGGACCCGAACGACCCCGTCTACGCAGTCGGGGTCGGGCCGGGCGACCTCAAGTACCTGACTCCGCGGACCAGACGGGCGATCGAGGACGCAGACGTCGTGGTCGGCTTCGAGACCGTGGTCGACCTGATTGCGGAAGTCACCGACGCCGACCTGTTGACCTGCGGGTACCGCGACGAGGCCGAAACGCTCGAGCGATTTGCCGACCGCGTCGCTGCGGGTGCGGCGGGGACGGCCGTCCTGATGGGCGACCCGAACCACTCCGGCTACCAGTTCCTCGGGAAGGTCCAGCGCGCCGTCGACCGCCCGGTGCGGGTCGTGCCCGGCGTCTCGTCGCTGCAGGTCGCCGCCAGTCGCGCACGGACCCCGATGGAGGAGTCGACGTTCGTGACCCTTCACAAGAGTGGCGACATCTCGGGGGACCTGGCGCGGCTCCGCGAGGCGGTGGGAGGCCGTCACCTCCTGGTGTTACCCCGACCGTTCGACTGGATGCCGGGCGACATCGCGGCCGACCTGCTGGACGCGGGTGCCTCCCCGGCCCTCGACGCGCTGGTCATGGAGCGGCTCACGCACGACGACGAGTCCATCTCGCGGTTCACGCTCGGTACCCTCGCCGGCCACGCCGGCGGCGGCCGCGAGGGGACGCCCTTCTCAGACCTGTCCGTGCTCGCGGTCCGGCGCGAGTAGCGGGCCCGCACCTCGACGGTAGTTGACTTGGCTTACTGTGGCCGACCGTCGCCGTCGGTCGCGAGCGGCCGGGCGGTTCCGGTGAGGGCGGCCTCGAAGGACCCCGGGTCCGGCGTCGACTCGGCGAGCACGCGCCGGGTCTCCAGGCGGTCGTGGATGGCGTCGGTGACCCGCGGGTGAGTGCCCAGCGGGTCGGCGTAGTCGATGCCGCCGCGGTCGAGTTCGAGCTTCTCGGGGATGCGCTCCTCCGTGGCAGGGCTCGGGGCGACGAACAGCGGGACCGCCACCGCCGACTCCGTGGGGACGTTGTACCGCACGCACTCGACGGCGGGATTCTGGGTCAGATAACAGGGAACGACGCCGCCGTAGTCGCTCCGCTCGCGGGCGTGGGCGGCGTGGTACTCGGTCACCTGGCGGTGGTAGCTGCCGGTGGTGTTCCCGAAGCCGACGAGTACCAGCGACGTCTCCGGTCCGGCTGGCGCCTCCGCGGCGGCCCGCTCGAGGATGGCACCGGTTACCGACGGGCTCCGGCCGACTGGCTCGCAGTACTGGACCTCGCCCGGGAGCGACGCGAACGCCGCCGGGAGCGCCTCGGTCGTCTCGTTGGTGTGAGCCAGACACATCGGAACGACGTAGGTCCGCGTGGCGGGAAGCTCCGACAGCGTCGCACGCAACTCCCGCTGGGGGTCGTGTTCGTACGTCGTCACCCGGACCGACGGGGCGGCCTCGCGCTCGCGCAACCGCTCGGCGTGGGTCTCGTACACCTCGCGCGCTCCCTGGGCCGCGCGCCCGACGAGGAGGAGTGTCTCCGCCGTCATTCGTGGGTATCGTGTGCCGCGATGGGTGCAACCTTCATTGTACTAAGCCAACTCCGCTTGTACCCAGAGTGGTTGTGAGGCATTCACAAATAAGTTTTGGTCACCGGGACAGCGCGTCCGCGACCTGCTCCCGGATCTCGACGACGTCCCCGATGATCGTGACGGCGGGAGGTTGTACCTCGGCCTCGCGGGCCGCCTCGACGGCGGTATCGAGCGTCGCCGTGAGGGTACGTTCCGCCGGCCAACTGGCCTTCTCGACGACGGCAAGCGGCGTCCCGGGGTCGACGCCCCCCTCCCGGAGGCGGGCGACGTAGTCGGGGAGCCTGGCGACCCCCATGAGGACCACGAGCGTCCCGCCAGCCTCGAGCGTCGCCGCCAGGCTGTCCCAGTCGAGGGCGCTGTCACCCTTGTCGGGGGCCTCGTGGCCGGTCACGACCGTCACGCTGGAGGCGTGGTCTCGGTGTGTCAGCGGAATGCCCGCGGCCGAGGACGCGGCCAGCACGCTGGAGACCCCGGGGACGATCTCGAACGGGACGCCCTCGCTGGCCAGGTGCTGGGCCTCCTCCCCACCCCGGCCGAAGACGTTGGGGTCGCCGCCCTTCAGGCGGACGACGGTCTCGCCCCCGTCGGCCCGGGCGACCAGCCGGTCGTGGATCTCGGACTGCGAGACGGGATCGGGCGGGCGCTTGCCGACGTCGACGGCGGTAACCCCGGCCGGCAGTTCCGACAGCAGCGCCTCGTCGGTCAGCGAATCGTACAGGACGGCGTCGGCGTCCATGATGGCCGTCCAGGCCCGGCGTGTCAGCAGGTCCGGGTCGCCGGGGCCGGCACCGACCAGGTAGACGTGTCCGGAGGCCGTCGACCCCGTCTCGCCGCGCGGCTCTTCGACCGGCGGCGCCTCGCCCGGGGGAAACGGAACGACCGGCCCGGATCGATCCTGCACTCCCGGCGATCGGGGCATCCCGGCGGACCTGCCCTCGAAACTGTGGCGGGGACCCGGCCCCCCGGCGGCACCCTCGTGTCTCTCGTCCATCGCTAATACAAACACACTTTCATTACTTCAAACTTTCTGTAAATTATTTTGGGATAGTGGCCGGACAGCGAGCGGCGGGGCCGGACGAGCAGACTCAGCGCACCGAGGGAGGGGTCGGATTGACGGAGGTCACGTCTTCGACGTCTGGCGGTTCGATCCGAAAGGACTTCAACCGACCACCGCAAAGCACGACCGCGTGCGAGGGTAGCCAAGCCGGGAAACGGCGGCGGACTCAAGATCCGCTCCCGTAGGGGTCCAAGGGTTCAAATCCCTTCCCTCGCACCATGACGAAGGGTTCAATTCCCCGGACTTTCCCCGGACGGGAGCGATCTTCCCTCGCAAATTCTCGCCGTTTCGAAACCGCAACCGGAGTCACTTGTAGGCCTCCCACGCGGTCCCCCCGTCCTGCTGGCCGACCGTGGGGAGAGGGGGTCCCGATCAGGCCGACGACCACTCCACGTCTTCCGGGACGACAGTCACCGGGACGTTCGCGTTGTCCGCGACTGCGAAGGCCGCGTCGCCGCGGGCGAGCGTTTCGAGGAAATCCTTCGAGGAGTGACCGATAACGATGTGAGAGACGTCCACTGCTTCCGCCAGGTCGATGAGTTCCTTGCCGATACGGGCGTGTTTCCGTCCGAGCCTGTGGCCGACGTGCTCGATGGAGACTGTGGCGGAGACGTCCACCTGTTGTACGCGTTCCTTGAGCTGATCGCGGTGGTACTTCACGTCTATGTTCGCGCTATCTTCCTCGACGAGCCGAACGACCCGGAGGTCCTCGTCGAACTTCTCGCCGAAATCCTGGGCTACCATCAGGACACGTTCCTGAAGAGCGTCGTTCGCCGCGGCGACGAGAATCACCATAGATTACGTTGGGACTCAACCACATAAACGCTGTGGCATTCAGTGACACGACGTGACGGCGCTCGGACGCACTCCAGCAGATAATAGAGGGACCAATCAGCTTATCCGGATAGAAAACAACGCAACACCGATGATCGACGTATATATTGGCCAACTCATGTCTGAAGACCTGGTTACGGTTGATAAATCGCAAACCTTGACCGACGCCGGTGCCACCATGACTGAGGCAGGTATCAAGTCAGTCATCGTGAGCGACACGGACGGTCGCCCCATCGGCATCCTGACCTCGACTGACTTCGTACAGATGGCCGCAGACGGAAACACACCTGCCGAGAGTAGTATTGGCGAGTATATGACGTCCGACATTGTGACGGCGGCCCCGGATACGCCCGTTGACGAGGCTGCGGATCTGATGGTGGAACACGACATCAGCCATCTGCCGGTCGTTCGAGACGATGGCCGGCTGACCGGAATCGTGACGACGACCGACGTTGCGGCGTACGTGTCGGGTCTCAACGACCTCCTGCCGGAGTAACGAAGACGGCTGTTGCGGATACTCCGGCGGCGTACCACACGGAAAGCCGTTCCTGCGGGTCCGGCGGAACGATCCACGGGACTGATTTATCCGGCGAGTCCCAACGGACTGGCATGCTGGAAACGGCGATCGTCGGTCTCGGCAACGTGGCCGCGTGGCATCGCCGCGCCATCGCCCGGACCGAGGGCGCGACGCTCACGACCGTCGCCGACGTCGACGAGTCGGTGGCACGCGAGCGGGCCGGGGAGTGGGGCGTCACGGCCTACACCGACCTCGACGACCTGCTGTCGTCCGAACCCGTCGACTGGGTTCACGTCTGTACGCCGGTTGCCACGCACGCCGCCCTCGCGCAACAGTGTCTCGGCGCCGGGGCGCACGTCCTCGTCGAAAAGCCGGTGACTGCCACCCGCGAGGAGTACGAGTCGCTGGTCGAGCGCGCCGACGAAACCGGCCGCAGGGTGACGGTGGTTCACAACCAGGTGTACTACCCGCCGTTCGTCCGGGCACGCAAGCTGGTCGAGAGCGGCCGGTTCGGTCGCCTCCACGGCGTCTCCGTCCGGTGGCTGGAGAACACGGACCCCCGCGAGCCCGACCGCGGGGAGTGGGTGCTCGACCTCCCCGGTGGGGAGTTCGGGGAGGGAATCGTCCACCCGATATACGTGGGCTTGCGCTCGGCGGGGTATCCCGCGAGCGAGCGGGCTGTCGATGTCGGGCACGTCAACACCACCGGCGACGACGACATTGAGTACGATGGGATCGCCGTCTCCTACCGGACGGCGGATGAGGTCGCCTGTACTGTCCAGCACCACTCGAACGTCAGAGGGAGCCGACAGGTCGAGTTCTTCCTCGATTCGGGACGGGTACTGGTGGACATCCCGACGCAGACTGTCAGGGTGTATCCGGAAGGGTACGGGCCGAACGCCACGGTGGGGAATCCGATGCTGAACGCCGCCTACTGGACCGCCCGCAACGCAGCCGGCGCGGTCCAGTCGACCCTCTCGATCCGTCTGCGCCGGGGGCTGGCCGGCCTGCTGGGCCAGGAGTTTTCCGTCCATGACACGCACACCCCGGTCGTCGGTCGGGAGGTCAGCGCCATCCGCGGCTCCGGCGACGGACCGACGCCCCGTGCGCAGGCGGACTGGGCCAACCGCATCTACACGCTCGTCAACGGGCGTACACGCGACGACGACGCGTGAGAACCGCTCGTCATACTGTCGGCTATAAGCCCGTGAGTAATTCCGATCCCCCGTGGGGTCGAATATCTTCACGTAGTTATAGCCGGCAGTATCAGTACTCTGCGCCCTCCCGGAATCCCGAGGCCAGCCCGGTGTGTCGGATGCCGCTCTGGCTCTGTATCGCAAATTCGTACACGCCGACGCCGCCCGACGTACTGGCGGTCCGGAACAGTTCCGGTCGCCACGCGTTCGTCAGGACGTCCTCCAGTCCGGACCACTCGTTCTCGGGGACCTCGGTGAGTTTACCTGTCAGCATGACGCTGCGCCAGTTGAACATCGTCTCGACCGAATAGACGAGAAAGCGAGCGCGGTCTGCCTGCTCGCTCAGGGCCGCTTTCCGGCTCGACGAACCGAGGAGATACGTGAAATAGAGGCTGGCGTCCCCGTCGAACGCGAACGACATCGGGAGGAGATACGGCGCACCGTCCATCGGCAACCCGAGCACGCCCGTCGACTGCGAGGAGACGAACTCCCGGATAGCGTCGTCGTCCATCTCTTCGAGTCCGTACTCCTGGAGTTGTGCTACTGACATGCGCTCACGTTCGCGGGGCGGTCACTAATCCGGTGTGCCGATTCCTACAGCGTGGGAAAGCAACCGCCCTGCGACTGAGGCGCAGGATACCCGCGCGACGCCTTGCCTCCTCAGTAGCGAGACTACCCACCGGAGCGGTGCTCCGCCAGGTCGGGCAAGCGCCCCCAGCGACCCCAGAGCCCTCACGACCCCCGTGTCAGTCAACACCAAACAACACGATAAATCATTATATTTATTACGGGGTAGTCCTACCCGTCGAACAGACCATCATGATCGAACGTGATGGTCGCCCTCATCCATGTACGATCACTACACCGACGCCGAGAACACGGGCGCACCGCTGGTGCCATCGATCGGGACCGAGACAGGCGATCAGACGCGGTTCACCGAGCACGAGGAGGCGGTGTTGAGCCACCGGATCGAGACCTGACAGCGAAGCGACGGCCCTAACAGTCGGGGGAGCGGAGCGGGGGCATGGACACGACGCGCCGGGCAGCGGTGGCAGAGCGGGCGGCACGCGCGGGCGGGGTGGTCGCACGCGAGCAGTTCCGGTCGGCACTGGACGTGGACACGAAAGCCGACAAGAACGACCTCGTGACCGCCACCGACCGCGAGGCACAGGAACAGGTCGTCGCGACCATCCGGGAGGCGTTTCCCGACGACGCCCTCGTCTGCGAGGAGGACGCGCTCCCGCCGGGGACGGACCCGGACACGGAGATACTCAAGACGGTGCCGCCAGCGGGAGCCGCATGGGTCGTCGACCCCATCGACGGGACCGCCAACTTCGTCCGCGGGGCACGCTTCTGGGCGAGTTGCGTCGCGGCCGTCGTCGACGGCGAACCCGTCGCAAGCGCGACGTACTTCCCCGCAACGGAGGACATCTACGCCGCCAGCGCCGAGGGAACCACCCGCAACGGGACGGCGGTATCGGTCAGCGAGCGGACGGACCCGGAGACGTTCGCGGTCGGGCTGCTGGGGTGGTGGCCGATGGGGAAGGGCGAAGAGTACGCGGCGCTGTTCCGCACGAGCGCCGAAACCTTCGGCGACATCCGGCGTCTGGGGTCGATGCAGGGCGCGCTGGCACTCGTCGCCGGCGGGACGCTGGACGCGGCGTTCATGCCATCGCGTCCCCACCCGTGGGACTCGCTGGTCGGCGTGCACCTGATCCGCCAGGCCGGCGGGACAGTCACCGACATCCACGGCGACGCCTGGACCCACGAGAGCGAGGGACTGGTCGTCTCCAACGGCCAGGCACACGGGACCGTCCTGGCGGCCGCGCGAGCCGGTGAGACCGATGGGGACTGATCGAAACCGACCGGCAACGAGCGTGTGCGGGTGGCACACGCGACCGACACGCTCAACAGCGCTGACCGCGGCCATCCGAACATGAGCTTCGAGGAGCAGTACGGTATCCGCCCGGAGGTGGCGTGGCTGGCCGCGCTGGTCGGGGGCGTCGCGACCATCGCCGGCAGCGCCGTCGCGTTCACCGAACGGATCTACTGGGGATTCATCTGGCGGTACTTCTGGGGGCCCGTCGTGGCCGACGGGCTCGGCGAGTCCTGCCTCGTCTACGTCCGGGCGACCGGCGATGTCGTCTCCGGCAGTGCCGCTGGCGGGTGTGCGCGCGTCCCCGAGCACTTCGTCGCGGTCCCCGGCTACACCCCCGTCTCCACTGCCGGATACATGGTGGTGCTCGTGTTCATGCTCGTGGGCGTGTACTTCCTCCTCCAGCGGCTGGATCTCGAACCCTACCGGCAATTCTTCTTCGCGCTGGTCCCGTTCATGCTATTCGGCGGTGTGCTCCGGGCCGTCGAGGACTCCTTCGTCTCGGCCCGCCGGGCGGGCGTCCAGCCGCCGGTCGATCTCCCCTGGAGCGGACTCATCATCAGCCCCTTCATCTACTTCACGGTCTTTTTCGTCACGCTCGGGGCCATCCTCGCCAGCATCTGGCTGGCCCGGACCGGCCGCGTCGAGAACTATTACGGGCCCCTGCGGTTGATCGGCGGGATCGTCCTCGCGGTCACGACGCTGTATCTGGTCTTCCTGGCGGCGACGACGGACTACGTCGGCTGGAACCCGATGGTGTTCGTCATCACGATGGGACTGGCGACGGCCATCGCCTACGGCGCGTACACCGCAGTCGACCGGTACAAACCCTCGATCCACGACGGGACGGGCTATATGGGACTGGTCGTGATCTGGGCCCACGCCGTCGACGGCGTCGCCAACGTCCTCGCCTCGGACTGGACCTACCTCTTCGGCGTCGGCGAGTACACTCCGAAACACGTGGTCAACCGCATCATCGTCGACGTCACCAACACCGTCCAGCCCGCCTCGGTGACCGCCGTAGTCGGCGACTCCTGGCCGTTCCTGGTCGTCAAGGTCGCCGTCGCGGTCGCGATACTCGCTATCTTCGACGAGGAGTTCGTCGAGGAGAGTCCCCGCTACGCGGTGATGTTGCTGGTCGCCATCGTGGCGGTCGGGCTCGGCCCCGGGACGCGGGACATGGTGCGGGTCACCCTCGGAATCTGACGGGAGAGCCGGCCCACCGGTGTGAGTCGTTCCACCGGTGTCAGCCGGCCGACCGGCGTGAGCCGTCCCGTCTCTCCGGACCGGCCACCGAGCGTGCGTTTCTTCCCGGCGGACGGGCAGAGGGTGGTATGGACGACCGATCCCTCGAGGCCTATCTGGCGGCGACGCCCCGGTCCCGCGAACTGTCCGAACGAGCAGCCGCGGTGATGCCCGGTGGCGACACCCGCTCGGTCACCTACCACGAGCCGTACCCCTCGTTCGTGGCGTCCGCGTCGGGCTGTCGACTCGTCACCGAGGACGGCGAGGAACTCCTCGATTTCCTCAACAACTACACCCAGTCAGTGCTCGGTCACGCACCTCCGGCGGTCGTCGAGGCGGTGACCGACCGGTTCGCACGGGGCAACGGCCTCGGTGCCCCCACCGAGGAGGCCGTGGAACTGGCAGAACGGCTCGTCGGTCGGGTTCCGTCACTGGAACAGGTCCGGTTTGGCAACTCCGGAACGGAGGCGACGATGAACGCGATCCGTGGAGCGATGGCCTACACGGGCAACGAGACGGTGCTGAAGGTCCACGGCGGGTATCACGGGACACACGACACGGTCGAAATCGCGGTCGAGTCTGCCGGCCGCGAACACCGGGGGATTCCGGCAGACGTAGAGCAGCGGGTCCGAACGACGCCGTTCAACGACAGCGAGGCGCTCAAGACGGCCTTCGCCGAGGCCGGCGACGACCTGGCCTGTTTCATTCTCGAACCTGTCCTGGGTGTCGGCGGAGCGATCCCCGCGGAGACGGAGTTCTTGCGGACTGCGCGGGACCTGACCCGGAACCACGACGTGCCGCTCGTCTTCGACGAGGTCATGACGTTCCGTCTCGGCTACGGCGGGGCACAGGAGCGGTACGGCGTCACGCCCGACATGACAGCACTGGGGAAGTGTATCGGTGGCGGGCTGCCGGTCGGTGCGTTCGGCGGCCGGGCGGACATCATGTCGGTGTTCGACCCGGAACGCGGCGACGTCGCGCATTCGGGGACGTTCAACGCCAACCCCGCGACGATGGCTGGCGGGGTCGCAACCCTCGACGCACTCGACCGGGCGGCGATAGAACGCCTGAACGACCTGGGCGACCAGTTGCGGTCGGGCGTCCGGGAAGCCGTCGCCGGTCACGAGCGGTCGATCCAGGTGACGGGCGAGGGGTCGATGTTCCAGCTCCACGTGACCGACGGGCCGGTGACCGACGCCCGCTCGGGCAATCCCGGCCGGGACGCATTCGGGGACCTGTTCATGGCACTGCGCAACAGGGGCATCTTCATCGCGCCGCGGGGGATGGGGAACCTCTCGACGCCGATGTCCGAACGCGAGGTCGACGGATTTCTCGACGCGCTCGACGCGTCACTCGCTTTTCTCGCCTAGGGGAACGGGTGGTGGTCGCGGTCCAGCTCCGGTTCGAACCCCAGCGATTCGGGCACCGACACCGCGCGCTCCCCGAAGTAGGCATCGTCGAAAAACAGCGGCTGGGCGGCCGGGACGAGCACGCGCACGGCCTCGAAGCCCAGCTGTGTGACGTCCCGCGTGGTGGTCCGGGCCGCGTACGCGTCGAGATCGGCGGCCGCCAGGGCGTCCAGGAGCGCGTCAAGGGCGTCACTCCCCTCGGGCGAATCCTCGGGCCCGACCGACTCGGCAGGAACGACCGAGGGCGGGTCGACGAACGACTGCACTGCGGGCGGGAACTCGGCGTACCGGCCGATGGCGCCGGCAGCGTCGGCGGCGCCCTCCCGGCCCATCCCGCGCAGTTCCATCCAGTTCTGGAGCGCCTCGGCCAGGGCCGACCGCGCCGCCCGCCCGGGGTCAAGGTCGGCGTCGGAGCCGAGCGCGAACGCGGGCCACTCCTCGCGGTGGACCGCCGCCGCGACGACGGGGACGTCGACGTCCTGTGTCAGCAACAGCGCCGTGACGGAGAGATCCTCGGAGCGTGCGCGCGCCGCGAGCGTCTCGTATGCCGGGTCGGAGACGTCCAACCCCAGCGGCTCGAACGTCGAGTACCACGACAGCATCGCCGCGTCGCGCTCGATCACTTCCGTCAACCCCGCCAGCAGCGCCCCCACGCCGGCGTTACCCAGTCCCAGGCCCGTGGTCGTCGGGGGCCGGCACTCCCGTGTCGGTGGGGGATAGAAGACGAACTCGGCGGGGAGGTAGACCGGGTCGCCGGTCGCGAGGTGCTCGCCGCGGACCCACCGGCGCTCGGCGTCGGGGTCGGGCACACCGTCACAGACGAACGACGACGGGGGAACGGCGTCGGGCACCGCGTCGGGCGGCCCGGTCTCGAAGGACTCGGCGCGGTAGACGCCGGCACAGTACCGTTCGAAGGCCTCCCCGAGAGCCTTCATGAACGCGGCGTCCCAGCCGGGCGCCACGCCGGCCGCCTCCCGGCTGGCGCTGACGTCGCTGAACCCCGCCGTGTCGCAGGTCCGTGCCAGGTAGTATGGTGCGGGGAAGGACTCGGCCTCGCCGACCTCCGCGACGACGCCGAGGCGGTCGTCGATGGCCCGTTCGGCGCGGGCCAGTGCCACCTCGAGGTTCCGGTCGGCGTCGCGTCGGTCTGGCGCTCTGTCGGGCGGGTCGCCACAGGCACAGTCGGGCAGCGGGAGGAACTCGCGGGTGGCGTGGGGGACTTCGGTGACGCGACCGAACCGTTCCTCGCCGTCGGCGACGTATCGTGCGGCTTCCCGGCCGGCGATAGCTCCGGCAAAGCGGGCGGTGTGTGCCGGCGGCACCGCAGCAGGGTCGGCCTCGGAGTCGAGGTTCGCGCCCACGCGGCCGGTGAGACACTCGTAACAGCCCGACTCCGGTCCGAACCCGGCCACCGCGGCGTCGGTGACGGGGGCGCCGCCGACGCCGCCGAGTTCGACGGCGAACCACGGCAGCCCGACCGCGAGGGCGTGCGCGTTCGCCTGCTCGAAGACGGCGTCGCCGGCCCGGCCGACCACGACGGCGATCTCCGGGTCGCCGAGGTCGCCGACGCTCCTGGCGGCGACCTCGCAGCCGACGTCTTCGAGGGCCGCCCGCACGGCCACGACACCCGGTCCGGAACCGACGAGTTCGACTGACATACCGGTCCCAGGCGGGGACAGCGGAAAACTCTAGGCCAACCGCTCCTGTGCCGCGGTGACGAGTTCGTCGGCGTCGGCCGACGCGAGGTCGTTCCCGAGGAGCAATCGCAGCCGGGGGCGACCCACGTCGATGGGAACCTTCTCGGTGTCGAGCAGCCCGATTTCCTCGAGCTGTGACTTCGTCCGGGAGAAGGTCGCCTTGCTCGCGAGGCCGATGTCTTCTCCCCACTTGCTGATGTCGTAGAGGAGTTCGCTGTGCCGGGCCGCCACGAGCAGGCTGATAGTCACCTCGTCCAAGCCCTCGCCGTTGCCGCGGCCGGCCTCCAGCGCGTCCAGGACGGCGGCGAAGTCGGCGGCCGCGTCGGGCCCGATGTCCGACGAGAGCGTCTCCATGACCGTCGACCGCGCCGGCGTCCGGAGGCCGAACGTCGCGGCCTCCGACCAGCGGGCCTCGTAGGCCTCGCGGGTCTCCGCGACGAACGCCTCGTCGGTCGTGGCGAGCGCGGCGACCCGCTCGCCGCTCTCGACGAGTGCGACGACGGACGACTCCGAGACCAGGAGCGTGTTGTTGGGCACGTCCGACAGCGTCCGGACCGACAGCGTCCCTGATTCGACCAGGTCCGACACAGTGCTCGCGACGAGGAAGTTGTCGGCGATATCTTTTAACGGCCCCTCGGCGGCGAACAGCCTGACCGCCGGTGGCGTGTCCATCTCCGTGAGTACCGTAACCAACCCCTTGATAGCGTCCCGCGACGGATTTATTAGGTACAGGCCATCCGTTGCACCCTCGATTCCCGCCGAGAGAACGTCAACGACTGTCTCTTCGAGCTGATTCGAGCGAATCATCTCACTCCTACGTATGTCCGATTCCGTTACTTAATTTTACCGGCTCTGTCGAGGAATAGAGCGTCAGACACTCGAACGCCGACACGGTAACCAGACCCTTCGGCCTGCCGCTCAGAGGCCGGGGACGCTATCCTCGGCCTCGAGGAGCTCGTGATAGCGGTTGCGGATGGTGACCTCGGAGATGCTGGCGACCTCCGAGACCTCGCTCTGGGTGACCTTCTCGTTGGTCAGCAGCGAGGCCGCGTACACCGCTGCCGCCGCGAGCCCGACCGGCGACTTCCCCGAGTGGACCCCCTCCTCTCTGGCGTTGTCCAGGAGCTGGCGGGCGCGGCGCTCGACCTCCTCGGACAGTTCGAGGTCGGACGTGAAGCGGGGGACGTAGCTCTTCGGGTCGGCCGGCTGGATTTCGAGGCTCAACTCGCGCACCACGTACCGGTAGGTGCGCGCGATTTCGTCCTTCTCGACCCGGGAGACGGTCTCGATTTCGTCGAGCGAGCGGGGCGTGCCCGCCTGCCGGGCCGCCGCGTACAGCGCCGCCGTCGACACCCCCTCGATCGAGCGACCTGGAAGGAGGTCTTCGTCCAGCGCACGGCGGTAGATGACGGAGGCGGTTTCGCGGACGTTCTCGGGCAGGCCCAGCGCCGAGGCCATCCGGTCGATTTCGCCCAGGGCCTGCTTGAGGTTGCGTTCTTTGGAGTCGCGGGTGCGGAACCGTTCGTTCCAGGTACGCAGC
>JAHENO010000223.1 GCA_018609945.1 Haloarculaceae archaeon
CTCGTCGTCGAGGCCGGCGTCGGCCGCCTCCTCGAAGACGGGGTCGTCGTACATGTCCCAGCCCTGGTCGTCTACGACTTCGTAGTTGAGGTATTCGACTGTTGGCATCACACGGGTATTCACACCCCTCCCGGTTAGACTTTGCTGTAGAGGGCGCTCTCCGTCAGATGTCCTCGGTAAAGACTCGCACCTCGCCCTCGTTGGTGATCCCGACCTCGACCGGTGTCAGCAGTTGGCCCTGTTGTGCGTGCTCTTCGAGGACGCTGTAGAGATGTGTATAGAGCTCCGGGCGACAGTGCTCGATCTTGATGCCGGCCTCGTCTCCGTGTGCGTAGACGCTCGCGACCAAGTCGTCGAACGAGGTGCCCGGGGACACCGAAAACTGGATCGGCGACCGGATCGTCCGGACGAGCTCCAGGGTCCGGCGGGCCTTCTCGACGTTCTGTTCCGCTGCCCGCTCGACGGCGCTGATGTTCGAATCGGTCGTCCCCAGTTCGTCTGCCACTTCCTGCTGAGTCCGTCCCTGCTCCCGGAGCTCCAGTACCTCCACCTGCCGTTCGGTCAGTGTCGTCGAGTCTGCCGAGACCATACCGATCCAAACAGATGTGTTTGAGATAAGCTTTTCCCTCAAACGTTTCTGTATCCTCTATGGCCGAAAGGCGGCACAACAGCACCCGGCGACAGTTTCTCCTGACCGCCGGGACGGCGGCCGTCGCCGGGATTACGGGCTGTAGTGGGGCTCGTGGGGCAGGCAGTGTGACTCCCGCCGGTACGGGAACGAACGACCGGGACGGCGGGCAGTCGACGACGATAGCCATCCTCGCCGCGGGGAGCCTCCAGAACGCACTGGCGAACGGACTCGGGCCCGCCGTCGACGTTCCGGTTCGAACCGAGGCACACGGCTCGGCAACGGTCGCTCGGATGATCGACGAGGGACAGCGCGACCCCGATATCGTCACGGTCGCCGACGTGGCGCTCTTCGAGGCACCGCTCTCCCCGCCGTGGCACTCAGTGTTCGCCAGCAACTCGGTCGTCATCGCGTACAATCCCGACACGGACGGGGGACAACAACTAGCCGCGGCCGGTTCGGAGAACTGGTACGAACCGATGGTCGACGGGACCGTCGACATCGGCCGAACCGACCCCGATCAGGACCCGCTGGGATATCGGGCCCTGTTCGTGTTCGAACTCGCCACGCGGTACTACGACGACGCGTCGAATCTCAGGGGACGGATCCCCCGGCAAAACCAGCTCTATCCCGAAACGTCACTGCTCAGCCAGTTCGAAACCGGCTCCATCGACGCGGCGGTCGCCTACCGGAATATGGCAGTCGAGCGTGGCTACGAGTTCATCGAGTTGCCGGAACAGATCGATCTGAGCAATCCAGCGCACGCCGAGGACTGGTACTCGACGACCTCGTACACACTCCCGGGCGGTCGGGAAATCCGGGGCGGAGCCATCAGCTACGGCTCGACCATCCGTCACGTGAGTGACGCCGCCGTCGCCGTCTTCGATGTCCTCACGACCGGGAGCTACCTCGACGAACACGGATTTCTCCTGCGCGAACAGTTCCCGGCCTACACGGGCGATGTCCCCCAGCGCGTCAGGGAGGCGACCGCCCGGTCCACAGGAAACCGATCCCGTCTCGACGCTCCCCGGGACGCGCTGTCCTCGGCAGTCTCGGACATTACCGTGTTGCTGTGACTATGGCCACGCACTCGAACTCCACGCAGACGGGAACGGCGACCGTCGGGCGCGACTGGCTCAGCGTCGCGCTCGTGCTCGGGGGTGTGTTGCTCCTGTACTACGTCGTGCCGATGCTGTCGCTGTTTCTCTCGGCGCCGTCGGGAGATATCGTCGCCCGGATGACCGATCCGACCGTCGTGGACTCGGCAATCACGTCGTTGCTGTCGGCGTCGATCAGCACAGTCCTCGCGACGCTGTTCGGCCTGCCGCTCGCGTACTGGCTCGCACGCACCGACGGACTGGTGACGAAGGTGGTCCTGGCGATTGCGGTCCTCCCGCTGGTGCTTCCACCGGTCGTCAGCGGGATCGTGTTGCTCACCGTGTTCGGTCCCGGCTCGGCGCTCGGAGCGGCCGCAGTGGCCGCCGGCTTCCCGCTCACGCGGTCGCTCGCCGGCGTGGTCCTCGCCCAGACGTTCGTCGCGTCGCCGTTCGTGGTCGTGACGGCAAAAGCGGCCTTCGAGAGCGTCGACCGGACGCTCGAACACGCCTCCCGCTCGCTCGGGAAGAGCCGCGTGACCACCGCGCGCCGCGTGACGTTACCCCTCGCTGGCCCCGGCGTCCTCGCGGGGGTGACGCTGGCCTTCGCGCGGGCGATGGGCGAGTTCGGGGCGACGATGATGATGGCGTACTATCCCAGAACGATGCCCGTCCAGATCTGGGTGGCGTTCATCGAACTCGGACTGGACAACGCCTATCCGGTGGCGATACTGCTGGTCGTGATCGCTGCCGTGGCACTGTTGGTCCTCCACACCGTCGCCTCGAACCCGTGGGCATGACACTCGAACTGTCCCGATTGCACACGTCCTACGGGCAATTCGAGTGTGGCCCCATCGATCTGAAAGTCGACGAGGAAGTGCTGGCCGTCCTGGGGCCGTCCGGAAGCGGGAAGACGACGCTGCTCTCGCTGATCGCCGGCATCGCCGAGCCGGATTCGGGTTCGATCCTGCTCGACGGGAGGGAACTGGTCGGTCGGCCGCTCGAAGACCGGCACGTGGGCATGGTCTTCCAGGAGGGGGCGCTCTTTCCGCACATGACCGCCCGGGAAAACATCGAGTACGCGGCTGCGACCGGCGAGCACGTGGCCGATCTCACGAGCGCACTCGAACTCGAGGGCGTCCTCCACAGGAAGCCCGCGTCGCTCTCCGGTGGGGAACGCCAGCGAGTCGCCCTCGCGCGAACGCTGGCGACCGATCCGGACGCCCTGCTCCTCGACGAACCGCTGTCGAGCCTCGACGCGCCGATACGGAAACGGCTCCGGGACGAACTGTACAGCCTGTTCGAATCGCTGGACATCCCGATCCTCTACGTGACACACGACCAGCGGACAGCGACGGCACTCGGCGACCGGATGGCCATCGTCCGGGATGGGACCGTCGAACAGGTCGGGTCGCCGTCGGCCGTGCTCACCCGGCCGACCAGCCGGTTCGTCGCACGCTTTACCGGCAACGAGAACCTCTTCGAGGGAACGGTGACCGGACGGACCGACGATGGTGTGACGGTTCGGTTCGGCGACGTCCAGTTCCGGACGGCCGTCCCGGAGGCGAATACGTTTGCCGTCTCCGATGTCGAGACGTCGGCCGTCCCGGAGGCGCATACGTCCGTGACGGTCTGTATTCACCCGTCACAGGTGGAGGTACGACCACCCACCGCCGCCGACGGCGACCGGACGGGGAACACGGTCACAGGGCGGGTTGCTCGCTGGCTGAACGAGGGGAGCGGGTACCGGGTCGAGATCGACGTCGACGAGGGGCTCACGTTCACGGCGAACGTCCGCCCGCCGACGTTCGAACGGCTGGGGATCGACGTCGGCTCGGAACTGCAGGTGCTGATTCCACCGGCGTCGATCCACCTGATCCCCGACCGGACCGGACGGTGAGGCGCTGACAACCGTTCGAGCCCGCGAGCAGCGCGCTGCTGACCTTCGAGCCCGGCGGGCGGCGCGGTGCTCACCGATCGAAGCCGGCGAGCACGTCGAGTGGCGCCCCGTCGGCGATTGCAGTCTCCAGGTCCCGGACACCCGCCTTTCCGGTGCGGGCCGGGTTCGCGAGGGCCCGAACGCGCTGAGTCCCCAGCGGGACGAACCCGAGACCGAGTGCCTCGCTGCTCGCTCGCAACCCGAGACCGGCGTCGGCCTCGTCGGCGTCGACCATCCGGGCCGGGCTCTCGTGGGCCCGCCGCGTCAGCTCGAACCCGTCGATGGCGTCGGTCAGTTCGGCGGCTGTGGTGCCCTGCCGGTCGGCCAGTTCCGAGACCACCCCTTCCAGGCTGGCTCGGAGGCCGGACTCGCGGTTCCGGTTGACGAAGCGAATCTCGCGGTCGACGAGGTCGGCGAGTCCCTCGATCCCCGCGGGGTTCTCCGGAGGGACGACCAGCCCCCACTCCCGGCACCAGCCGCCGAGTTCGACGCTCTCGACGTCCCGCTCGGTCGGCCCGGCCACGACCGCGACGTCCGGAAGCCCGTCGCGGAGCCGCCGGAGCCCCTCCCGCGACCCGACCGGCAGAAAGCGGGGCCGGTCGATGGCGTCGAGGAACCGCGAGAACGCGGGGTCGTCCTCGCCGACCGCCAGCAGCGACGGCGGGCGGACGTCCGGCGAGAACAGCTGTACCTCGACGGTCTGACCCTCGCCGAGGTAGTCGGTGTCGGCGGGTACCTCCACGATGCCGTCGGCCTCGACGAGGCTCGTGGTCGCGCCGCTGCCCTTGTCGACGGGATAGACGAGCGTCTCGCCGTCGCCGTCCTCGACCAGTCCGGCCGGCATGAGCCGGAGCCGCCCCTCGGCGTAGCGCTCGCGGACCGCCATCTCGCCCCGGACGCGCTCCGTTGACGGCTCGTCCAGCCCCGCAGCCTCGCGGACGGCGGGCGCGACGAACGTCCGGAAGATGGTCAGCGCGGAGACCGGATAGCCGGGGAGCCCGACGTAGGCCGACCCCTCGATGGTACCGACCAGCATCGGCTTGCCCGGTTTGACCGCCACCCCGTGCAACAGCAACTCGCCACAGTCCTCGACGACCCGGTAGACGACGTCGACCGCGCTGGCGCTGGTCGACCCCGAGGTCAACACGAGGTCACACTCCGTGGCTGCCTCGCGGAGGAGCCGCTCCATCTCCTCGTAGTCGTCG
Source organism: Haloarculaceae archaeon (assembly GCA_018609945.1). Lineage (GTDB taxonomy): Archaea > Halobacteriota > Halobacteria > Halobacteriales > Haloarculaceae > SW-9-67-25. Next base: position 4,867 of record JAHENO010000223.1, read on the forward strand.
CCGGCGTGCGGGTACAGGACGGGGTCGCCGCCCGCTTCCTCGACGCTGGCGGCGATGGTGTAGCTGTTGACGTCGTGAATCTCCCCGCGTCCGTGCTCCAACTCCTCGCCCGGCCGGACCAGTTCGTCACCCGTCGAGAGGATCCCGACCCGCGGGCGCTCGCGGACGGGCACCTCGTCGACGCCGAGGGCGGAGAGCAGCCCGATCTCGCGGGGCGTCACCCGGGTCCCGGGCCCGAGTGCGCGCTCGCCGGCGGCGACGTCGGCACCGGCCGCCATCACGCCGTCGCCGGGCGCGACACCGGTGCGGACTGCCACCTCGTCGTCCTCCCGGGTCGTCCGCTCGACCTTCACGACCGCGTCGGCCCCCGGCGGCATGACGGCACCCGTCGACACCGAGGCGGCGGCTCCCGACTCGACCGCGACGCCCGGCCGTTCGCCGGTGTGGACGTCACCGATCACGTCGAGCAGTGCGGGATCGGCCTCGTCGGCGCCGAACGTGTCGCGGGCGCGAAGCGCGTAGCCGTCCACGGTCGCGCGGTCGAACCCCGGCACGTCGATGTCGGCGTCGATCCGCTGGGCGAGGACGCGCCCCCGCGCCGCGTCCAGGGGAACCCGCCCGGTCCCGCCGCCGAGGTCGAGGCCGGCGATGACCTCGCGTGCGCGCTCCGGCGGGACCAGGTCGCGGAACTCCTTGCGCTCGCTCACGCCGACCACTCCCAGTCTTCGACCGCGACCGTGGCGCCGGCGTCGTAGCCCTCCCGCCCCTCCGGGACGACGACCCAGCCGTCGGCCAGCGCGACGCTCGAGAGTACTCCTGCGCCGCTTGCTCGCGTCGGGACAGCGACGGCGGTGTCGTCGTCTCCAGTCTCCTCGTCTTCCCCTCCGTCCCCGTCGGGCGACCGGAGCTGAACGCGAACGAACGTGCGCGTCCCCGGTTCGCTCGAGACCTTCCGGTCGAGCGTCGCGGTCCGGGTCGGGAACGGCGGGCAGGGCATGTTGCCGACGCGCTTCAGGGCCGGTCGGAGGAACTGGACGGCGTTGACGATACAGGCCACCGGGTAGCCCGGGAGCGCCAGGACGGGCGTCCCCTCGACGACCGCGAGCGCGACGGGGTGGCCCGGCTTGAGTGCGACCCCGTGGACGAGTATCTCGCCGAGTTCGGTCAGGACCTCCGGGAGGTAGTCCCGCTCGCCGACCGAGGAGCCGCCGGTCGTGACGACCACGTCGTGGTCGAGGTCGCGTTCGATGGCGTCCCGGAGCGCGGTCGGGTCGTCGGTCACGACGTCGCGGTAGGTGGCCGCCCCACCCCACCGCTCGACGAGCTGGCTGACGGTCCCCCCGTTCGTCTCGATGACCTCGCCGGGGTCCGGGTCGTCTTGGACGAGTTCTTCCCCGGTCGGAATCACGCTCACCTGCGGGCGGTCGTAGACCTCGACCTCGGTGGCACCGACGGACTTCAACAGTCCCAGATCCGACGGACGGAGCCGGTGGCCGGGGTCGTAGAGGCGCTGATCCTCCGCGACGTCCTCGCCGACCGGCGCGACGTTCGCGCCCTCGGCGACCGCGCCGTACACCTCCACGTCACCACCGACCGTCTCCGTGTCCTCGACCATCACGACCGCGTCGGCACCCTCCGGGAGTTCACTTCCCGTGTGGACGCGCCTGGCAGTGCCCGGCGCCACGCTGTCGGCGTCGTCGTCGAGTTGTCGAACCGCGACCGGCGACCGGTCGCTCGACCCGAAGGTATCCGCCGCGCGGACCGCGTAGCCGTCCATCGCCGCGCGGGGGTAGTGCGGCACCGGCCGGGGACTCGTGATGGGCGCTGCGACGGTCCGTCCGTCCGCGTCTCCGAGCGGGACCGGTTCGCTTCGGTCGTGGGGTTCGATGGCCTCCAGGAGTCGCGACCGGGCGGCCTCGACCCGGGTCCGGTCTTTGAATCCCGCACTCCGGCGGTCTTCTGTGTCCATACCCACCGTATGGGGACGGAGGCAAAAACACCCACGACCCCAGAGACCATCCGTCCGTCTTATACCCTTCGCCCCGAAAAGAGGGGCATGGAAATCGAGTTCCGTGCCTTCGCGACGTTCAGGGCGACCGTCGGCCAGAAGACGTTCGTCCGGGAGTACGACGACGCCGAGACGGTCGGCGACGTCCTCCGGGCTCTCTCCGAGGAGTACCCCGACCTGGACCTGTTCGACGACGACGGCCAGGTCCCCGAGTTCGTCTCCATCCTGAAAGACGGACGCGACATCACGCACATCGACGGGCTCGAGACGGAACTGGAGGACGGAGACACGATCAGCCTCTTCCCGCCCGTC
>JAHENO010000224.1 GCA_018609945.1 Haloarculaceae archaeon
ATACTGATATTCTCGCTGGTACCCAGCTCCTCTACAACGATTTGATCAAGAAATATCGGGAAAAAGAACGTTACCGAACACTCAAGCGACAATTAGTTTACTTCATGATTATCGGGCTTGCTAGCGTCATTAGCGTGATTCTCTTATGGGACCCGGATTATTCAGGAAATGAATATGAAATTACCGATCCCGCTTTCTTTGAGGAAGTACGATGTTTCCTGGGTCAAGTCCTCGGGGAGAGCGCTGGATTCTGTTTCATATCAACAATATTTGTTTTTGGGGTACTAGGCGCGACAACTAGCAGCATCCTCTCCCTTTCTAGGGGGATTTTGGGAATGCGTGTCCCGGAACAAGTCGGGACGCTTGGTCTTACAATCGCTCGCGTTACAGTTGGTGGAACCTCTGCACTAGTTATTTATGTATTTCTCATCGCAGATATCATTGAGTTGGTTACTCTGACACCAGGGGCCACGTTCGCGTTTGCCTTCATCGGCGGATTCACAGAACGTCTCCTGGTCAAAGCCATTGAATCGGTCGCAGGGGCGTTCCAAGATGAGGATAGTATACATCCTCTCGAAGACGAACTTGATAGAAATCAGTGAGCCGAATTATGATAACTAAAAAGTAACATATTATACATTCTGACTGAGATTGTTGGTATCCTATTCATCACTCACTAATCTGAGCAGGAATATTGTTGAAGAAATTGCCCAGGCCCACGGGTGGCCCATCCGTATCACCGACAGCGAAGTCGGCGGGATCCGGTTTGAGATCACCGATGTCGAAGTCTTGAACTAATAAATATCTGCTCTGAGTCTTGGATGCTTCTCTGTGACAATATAAGCGCACAGTCTGCTTCACCAGATTAGGAAAGGGCCCCGATCCAAGAGTGTCAGTCACAGACTACGCAGGCGGGTTCATCTCGCGAGACAACACCATCCTCGTCACGAACAAACTTGACAACGGAGATACGCCGTTTCGCTGGCTCCGATACGGGCGTGCAGTCTATATAGCTCACAATAGGCCTTTTAGCAACCGCTATTCCCCTGCGAACGATTGCCCCGGTATGGAAGACCGGGTGACGCTTGGATTCGTCTGTGTACAAAACGCGGGCCGAAGTCAGATGGCTGCCGCATTTGCCCGGCAGGAACGGGACCAGCGGGGCCTGGAGACTACAGTCGAGATCGTGACGGGCGGCACGCGCCCAGCAGCCGAGATTCATCCCGGGGTAATCGAGGCGATGCAGGAGACCGGCATCGATATCTCCGACCGGGAACCCCAGCACGTCTCGCCCGAGGAACTGAACGACTGTGATGTCGTAGCCACCATGGGCTGTTCGACACTCGAACTGGACGCCGACGTGGAAATCCGCGACTGGGCACTGGACGACCCCGAGGGAGAGGCTATCGACGACGTACGCGACATCCGTGACGCGGTGAAACGACGCGTCACTGGGCTGTTCGACGAGTACGTGACCGAGCGGACGATTGGCAACTGAGTGGCAATCGATGCCGGATTTATCACTCGGGCCGCCGAAGTCAGAGTGATGTACGACCGGATTCTCCTCTCGACGGATGGCACAGTGGCGTCCGACGAGGCCGAATCACACGCCGTCGAACTCGCAGCGGTGCACGACGCTGTGCTCCACGCCCTCTACGTCGTCGACGAGACCGTCGTGACGGCATACAGCGGTGACGAGTACGTCGACGAGGCCGAAGGTCCCGAACACGGTCTCGAAGAGATCGGGGAGGACGCCCTCGCTGCAGTGCGGACTGCGGCCAACGAGGCCGGTGTCGACGTCGTCACGGAGATACGGCACGGCCGACCGGCCGAGACCATCGCCAGGTACGCGACCGACGAGGACGTGGATCTGATCGTGCTCGGAACGAAACGCCGGCCCGAGGAGTACCGAGCGCTCCTTGGAAGCGTCACGGACCGCGTCCTCCGCCTGACGACCCGGCCAGCAACCGTCGTGAAGACCGAAGTCACGGACTAGAGCGAGTCCCGATCGGCGCCCGCAGGAACCCTTTTCTCACCGCGTATCCGCAGATTCATACGCGGTAGGGTATTCCGTGAGAGCCGAGTCGATGCGCTGGCGCTACCGGACGACCGTGCTCTCGCTGTGCGTGCTGGGGTTTTTCGTCACGTACTTCGCCAGGATGGCGATCAGCCCGGTCGTGCCCCTGATCGCGGCCGATTTCGCGGTCTCGAACACGGCGATCGGGGTCGCGCTGAGCGGGATGTGGCTGGCCTACGGCCTCTCGCAGTTCCCGAGCGGCGTCCTGGGCGACCGCTTTGGCGAGAAATCCGTCATCCTGTGGGCGATAGGCGGGAGCGCCGTCGCGAGCCTCGTTCTCGCGGCGAGTCCGGCCTTCGCGCTGTTCGTCGTCAGTGCGGTGGGTCTGGGCGCGGTCGCCGGCCTCCACTACCCAGTCGGGACGACGCTCCTGTCCCGGACCTACGACGACCTCGGCCGGGCGATCGGGATTCACACGATGGGGGGGCCGCTGGCGGGTCTGGTTGCACCCGTTGCGGCCGCGTGGGTCGCCGTCAGGTACGGCTGGCGGCCCGCAGTCGGGCTCACGGTCCTCGTTGCCGTGCCGGTCTTCGCCCTCTTTGCGCTGCGGGTCCGCCCGACCCCGCCCCAGCGGCCCGAGGAACCGATGCGAAACCGGTTCGATCCCAGTCCGCTCGTCGCCCTCCTCTCGCGACCGGCGATCGCCTTCTCGCTCTCGATCGCGATGCTCGGGACCTTCGTGGTTCAGGGGATGCTCTCCTTTCTCCCGACCTTCCTGATCGAGCACCACGGGTATTCGACGCCCGTCGCCGGGGCTGCGTTCTCTGCCTTCTTCGTCGTGCGTGCGACCGGACAGTTTCTGCTCGGCGAGCTCTCGGATTACCGGGGCCGGGATATCGCGATCGGCATCTCGCTGTTCGCCGGTGGTGCCGGAACCGTGGTTCTGGTCCTCACGCCGGCTCTCGTCGCGATCACGGCCGGCGTGGTGCTCGTCGGCCTCGGCGCGAGTTTCTTCGCCGCACTCGATCCGCGGTTCCTGGACCACCTCTCGCCCGAGGAGCGGGGCACGGGATTCGGACTCGTCCGGACGGCCTACACGGTCGTCGGCTCCGCGGGCTCGCTCGGCGTCGGCCTGCTCGCCGACCTCTTCGGCTGGCGCGTCGCGTTCCTCGTCCTCGGCGGCCTGTTCGCCATCACTATCGGTACCCTCGTGCTCAACTGGGCGCTCTCGCTTGGCTACTGACGTACGTTGCATGGCGGACGTTTCCGGACGGTCGGCCCCGTTCCCGACCGGTGCGAGGGACAGCACTTATTGTTCGACCGTTCCCCTCGCTACCTGATGGAGGAGTACCACGGCCTAGTCCGGAACGCGCTGCTGGAGGGGACCTACAAGCCGAACCGCACCGAGGCGGACACCATCGCGACCTTCGGCGAGTACTACGAGTGTGACATCGCCGACTCCTACCCCCTGCTGACCACCAAGGAGATGGACACGTTCCGGTGGGACTCGATGCTCCACGAACTCGTCTGGTACCTCTCGGGCGAACACCACATCCGCCGGCTCCGGGAGGAGACCGGCATCTGGGACGCCTGGGCCGACGAGTCGGGGGCGCTCCCGAGTGCCTACGGCCGGTTCTGGCGGCGCTTTCCGGTCCCGGAGGGCGACGCACAGTTGCCCGGCGAGGCCTGGGCGGACACGGACTGTCCCTGGGTCGAGCGCGACGAGGAGACGGGGACCCTGGTGTTCGACCAGCTCGCGTACGTCGTGGACACGCTCCGGGGCGACAACCCCGACCGCGACCGCCACTCCCGCCGGCTCGTCGTCAGCGCCTGGCACCCCGCAAACGGCGCCGTCTCCTCGCTGCCGCCCTGTCACTACACGTTCGTCTTCTCCGTCCAGGGTGGCCGGCTCCACTGCCATCTCACACAGCGCAGCGCCGACATCACGCTCGGGGTGCCGTTCAACATCGCCGCCTACGCGTTGCTCGCGAAGGTCGTCGCACGCGTGACCGGCATCGAGCCCGGGACCTTCGCGCACACGCACGTCGACGCCCACGTCTACTGCGGGAAGGGCGAGCGCGGCGCGTGGTACGCCGACAATCTCTCCGAGTTACAGGACCGACTCCGTGCCGTCGAGGCCCGCGAGGAGTACCGCGAGGTCCGCGAGTGGCTGCTCGCGAACGTGCCGCCCGAGCCCGACGCGGCGGTCGACCCCGCGAGCCACGAGTACGGCTACGACCACGTCCCCGGGCTACTGGAACAGCTTGCCCGCGAACCGCTGGACCGGCCGACCGTCGACGTCGATGCCGACTCGCTCGCGGAGGTCTCCCACGACGCCATCACGCTCGAAAACTACGAGGGCTACGGCGGTCTGTCCTTCGACGTCGCCGAATGATGGAGGGTGGCTGATGGAACTGGCGATCATCGTGGCCGTCGCGGAGAACGGCGTCATCGGCGCCGACGGCGAGATGCCCTGGCACTACCCCGCGGACCTGCAACACTTCAAGCGGGAGACGACGGGCCACCCCGTGATCCTCGGTCGGCGGACTTTCGAGACCATCGCGGGCCGCCTCGGCGGGCCGTTGCCCGACCGGACGAACATCGTCCTCACCAGGAGCGACCCCGACGTTCCCGAGGGGGTCGTCGTCGCCGACGGCATCGAGGCGGCGCTCGCGGCCGCGCGCGAAACCGGGACAGAGACGGCCTACGTCGTCGGCGGACAGACCGTCTACGAGCAGTTCCTGCCCCGGGCCGACCGCCTGCTCCTGACGGAGATTCCCGAAGCGCCCGAGGGCGACACCTACTGGCCGGGCCACGACGAGGACCGCTGGGTCGAGACCGACCGCGAACGCGTCGGCGACGAACTGGTGGTCGTCACATACCGTGCCCGGGAGACGAACGGTGGGACGGACAGCGACAGTCCAGCCGGTGATAGGATGGACGCCGATAACACGGGCGCGGACGGCACGTAGGAGCGGGACGGCAACGACTGTCCCGACGAAAGCGACCGGGAGGCATCGACGACGTGAACAGCGACGAACTGGGGGGCAATCGTCGCGGAGTAACGGCTCCCCTCATCAAGTATGTTCCGCAGTCCGACCCTCAAGCACCGCGAGCAGACGATCGATGTCCTCGGCGGTGTTGAAGACGTGGACGGACGCCCGGCAGGCGTGCGGGTCGGGGATCGGCCGGATCCGGATGCCCGCGTCGGCCAGGCGCTCCGTCGTCGTCTCGGGGTCGTCGACCGCGAAAGTGACAAGCCCCGTCTCGGCATCGCGGGGACTCAGCAGGCGGTCGCCCAGTCCCTCCTTGAGACGGTCGGTCAGCCGATCGATCCGCTCCTGGACGGTATCGAGCCCGAGTTCCCCGAAGAGGTCCACGCTCTCGGTCAGCCCGACGTAGGGCGCCAGGGCGGTCGTCCCGAGTTCGAACCGGCTGGCGTCCGGGACGTATTCGTAGCCAGACCCGGACTCGCGGGTGACCGAGGAGTAGCCGATCCGGTCGGGGTGGAGGGCGTCGAGCGCGTCGCTGTCGACGTAGAGGAACCCGGATCCCCAGGCGCCGAGCAGCCACTTGTGACCGGAGGCAGCGACGAACTCC
>JAHENO010000225.1 GCA_018609945.1 Haloarculaceae archaeon
ACCCCATCCTGCTCGCGCTCACGCGCTCGCTGAGGGTGGGGCTTCCTGTTTCCGCGACACACTTTTTCGTGGCTGCTCGGCTGACGCTGACCAGCCGCGCAGGGAGCGCAGTCTCCGCAGGCGTGGATTCGGAGTGTCCCACTCCTACTCGGTGGTGATGGCATGATTTGTCTCGACCGCCCTTCTTGTCAGGCTCGAAGCCGAGACGATGGGTGGGTACCATCACACCCCCAACATTCGGTTGGTAGTGACCTAACTGCCCGGCACGGAGTGTAAGTAAAACGATGACTGGCGCTGTATCCCCTCCGTACTCGCTCCCTTCGGTCACTTCTTGAGGAAGCGGGATTAGCGCCCTGCCACAGAAGCTAACACGCCACAGGCCCCACCGACGGATGATGGACTCACTGTCGCGGCTGGCCGCTCGCGCGCCGGCACCGCCGGTGCTGGCCCGCGTCGGCCTCGGAGCGATGGTGTTGCTCGCTGGCGTCCACAAACTCGCCGCACCCGGAGCGTGGGCCGTCTACGTGACGGACTGGCTGGCCCCCTGGCTCGTCGTCTCCCCGGTGGCATTCATGCTCCTGAACGGTGTCCTGGAGGTGGGGTTCGGGCTGGCCATCCTCGGGGACCGCTGGACGGCGTTCGCAGCGGGGGTGGCCGCCGTCTCGCTGTCGGCCACGGTCGGGTACCTCGCGCTGGTGGCGCTCTTGGACGGTGGGCGCTTTCTCGACGTGCTCGTCCGCGACGTCGGGCTGGCGGCGCTGGCCTGGGCCGTCGTGATCGACGCGCTCCGGGAGTGACTTCATCGTGAGTATCGTAACGTCCCCGTACGCCCCAACATAGCAGACCCACTGACGGAGTCGGGATTCCCAGTCCCCGGAAATCGTAGTCACCTCTTTTTATATGGCTACGCAATCTCCAAGTGGAGGGAATGCCAATGTCGGTCACAACCTTCGAGCGACAGACTTTCGGTGAACCGTTGACCGCCGTAGAACGGCTTATCGGCGGAGTGGTCGTTGCTGCTGGAGCCATCGGTCACATAGCCCTCGGCCTTACAGCAGCAGTTTTCCTCTATGCCCTCCTGTTTGGGCTGTGAGTTTCACCCCACTTTCGACCCGCTGTTGATATCCGACCCCGAGCACGCGGAGGAGTGATGGATTCGCGCCTTCCATCTTGCACGCGCTGAACCGACCCAGTCCGACTGTGCTAGTCGTCTTTTTTATCCGCCCTCGTCGTTCTCACCGCTTCCACCGAACGAGGTGCAAAGGGGGTCGGGAATGAAATCTTCCAAGGCCGGTATAAGTAGGTTATACCCTTAAGCTACAGAACAATGCGGTTACCGATCCTCTATTCGGTTGTATGCCACAGAGAACCCATCCCGACGAGCGAGACAGGGCTACCGAATCAAAATTCTACCTCCCCGCCGGCGTCACGCCGCCCTTCGACGCCAGTCGATTCGAGCGTCTCTGGGCGGCGCTATTCAAGCATCAGGTGGAACCACTGGAATAGGCCGTTAATGTCCAAAAATCAACACCACCCGAACCACCCCAGTGTCGACCAATCGAACCGTGCCGTTCCCAGAAACCTTCGTCAAACAGGCGACGCAGACATCGACCTCGTGATCTCGACCCGGGTCCGGAAGTCGCCGTTCTGGCACCTCTCCGTCGAGGAGGGCTGTCACGAGGCGACGGTGTACAACCACATGTATCACCCTCGGGCGTACATCGACCCCGAAGACGGCGGTTCGGAAGCCGAGTACGAACTGCTTGTCAACGACGTAGCGCTGTGGGACGTCGCTGTCGAGCGCCAGATTCGTGTCGAGGGGCCCGACGCCGAGGCGTTCGTCGACTACGTCATCACGCGGGACGCGACCGACATCGAGCCGATGCGTGGCAAGTACGCCATCTGTTGCAACGAAGAGGGTGGCATCCTCAACGACTTCGTCCTGTTGCGACCCGAGGAGGACGAGTTCTGGTTCTCAATCGCCGATTCGGACCTACTGCAGTGGTTGCAAGGGGTCACGGTCGGGAACGACTTCGCGGTCGCCATCGACGAGATCGACGTCTCGCCGATGCAGGTTCAGGGCCCGAAATCGCCCGACGTGATCGAGTCACTCATCGATGACGCGGTCGAAAACGTTCCGTACTACGGACTGTTGGAAGCGACTATCAACGACGTCCCGGTGTTGGTGAGTCAAACGGGCTTCTCCGGAGAGGCGGGGTTCGAAATCTACGTCCGTGAGGCGACGACGAACGCCGAAGCAGTGTGGAACCCGGTACTCGAAACGGTCAAAGACCACGGCGGTGCCGCGACGCCAGTAAACGGTCGGCGACGGATCGCTGCCGGAATCCTGTCGCTGGGACAGGACATGGATCACGAGACGTCGCCGTTCCAGGTCAATCTCGGGTACCAGGTACCCGACGACAAGGACGCAGACTACGTCGGCAAAGCCGAACTGGAACGTCAGAAGGAAGCCATCGAAGACGGGGCGTATCCGTTCACGCACAAACTGGTGGGTCTGAAGATGGCCGGCGAGCCGATTCTGGAGTGGGCCTCGGATTTCTGGCTCATCTCGGACCCGGAGACGGGCGAGGAATGTGGCTACCTGACGTCGGCGGGGTGGAATCCGGACCTCGGGACCAACATCGGCCTCGGATTCGTGCCGGCGGGGAAACTGCAGGCCGCGACCGACGTTCCGCTCGACGACTCGATATACGACGCGGACGTCGACGTGGAGTTCGAAGTCCACCTCCCGGACGAGTACGCCGAGGCGCCCGGCGAACCCGTCTATGCGACGCTGGCGACGGTCCCGTTCAAAGAGTCAGTCAATCCCAGCGCCCGCGAACAGGCCAAGATTCACGCCAGGACCGATATAGGGGAGTGAGCGTCGTTTCCCCGAAGATGCAGTACTACGAGGATGATGGTTCGTCCCGGACATCGCAAAAACGGTGGATTGGGAACGGCCATATACTCACGCCGCCTATCTCACAGAACAATGGCCGACGTTAAAGCGGCTGTCCGAGTCGAGCATCCCGACATAGTGCTCACAGAGACAGTTACTCACGACCGGAGTGCGAGCGTCAAGTCGGTGTCAGAGGCAGGAACTGACCCGACGTCGGGAAAGTTCTTCTATCACGTCGAGTCGTCTGACTTCCGCCAGTTCGAGGACGGATTGCGGAACGACCACACCGTCGGCGAATTCGAACGGGTTATCGAAACCAGGGACGGGAAAGCGATCTACAGCTTCGAGTATACGGACGAAGCGAAGGTATTCTCGCCAGTCATCTCGACCGCGAACGGTGTCGTGCTCGACATGGAGAACGACGAAAACGCCTGGATATTTACAGTATGGATGCCCGAACGAACGAACCTGGCCGATCTCTGGGACAATGCACGACGGCACGACATCGACATCGAGTTACTGCGCGTGAACGAATACGCCAGTTTGGGTACGACGGACGCCGGGCTGACCGACAGTCAACGGGAGGCACTCCTCGTCGCGTTCGAAGCCGGGTATTTCGAAGAACCACGGGACGCCACGCTCGGCGAGGTCGCCGCTGAACTGGACATCTCTCAGCCAGCAGCCGGTGGTCTCCTTCGACGTGGAATCGAGCGACTCATCGTATCGTCCCTGATGGATGACAGCCAGGCTCCAGATTGACCACCGGCGACTCGGTGCAGTGGCGGCGATGACACTCTGATACTGACTGCTGTCGCTATTTTCCAGGCCGACCGCACGACGTCGTGCAGTCGATCCGGTACTGAACTACAGCAGTCAGTATGAGGGTACGACTCGTGTCTCCGTCAGGGTGTCCGTCGTGACCGAGACGCGCCTTCCGTCTTGCACGCCACTGTTGCCGACTCCTAAAGAGAAAACTATGGGTCCCTCCGCCAATCCCTCTCAGAACAGGCCTTCGGCGACGCTGACGGTCCCGTTGCCGGTCTCGACGAGTGCGGTTTCGTCGGGGCCGCTGCCCACGAGACACTCGGCGCTGTCGGTCTCGTCGCCGTCGAGGCGCGCCCGGACGCCGTAGACGGCCCGTTCGAGGCGCGTCCGGATGGCGACCGTCTCTAGGGGCGCGACCGCAACGGTGCGTGCGAACGCCCGGTCGCCGTCGGGGTCGAGGAACGTCACCCTCACCTCGTGGGCCTCGCTGCCGTCGTAGTTGCGCACGACGAGGCTCCGGTCGCTGACGACCTGCGCCGGTTCGCGGGAGTTGCCGGTGTCGGATTCGGGCTGGCGGTGTGCGGTCAGTTGCATACCTGCTATCCGGACGCCAGCCCACCTATAACCGCACGCGGCGTTTCAGCCCCGGAAACACGGGGTCAGCCTCGAAAACCCGCGGTTTCGTGGTCGGACGACCACAGTCATACGAACTGCCGTGGCACGGACGGTTCTGTGCGAGACGAGGACAGTCTGGCACAGAGTGTCACTGCGAGTAAAACTCCTCGTGGACGCGCCGTCCGTCGGATTCGAGGACGGGGCCGTCGACAGTCGTGGACCCACCCTTGCGTTCGATAACTTCCCGGCAGGAGATTCCGGCGTTGGCGTCCCCGCGGATGGACGCAAGCGTCTCCGCAGAGACGCTGTAGACGACCCGATCCAGCCCCGCGTAGTAGATTGCCGTCGCACACATCTCGCAGGGTTCGGTGCTGGTGTACATCGTGCAGTCCGCACGCTCCGTGGCGGCCAGTTCGCGGGCTGCCCAGCGTGCGAGTTTGAGTTCCGGGTGGGCAGTGATGTCGTTCTCGGTCAGTGTGGTGTTCCGTGACCGCCTGCGGACTGTCCCGTCGACGACGAGCAGCGATCCGAACGGGGTGTTCCCGTTCGAGACCGCCTCGCGTGCCAGCTCGATGGCGTCCCGGACGTACCGCTCGTCTTCGGCCATACGAATTGTTCTCCTGGTTGCCTTTATGTTGCGTCTTTAGCGAACGTTTATAGACCGCCGGAACCGAACTGCGGGGACATGCTTCCAGCCGGGTTTCGCCCGCTACGGCCGGTCGTGGTCGGCGACGACACGCTCGAGGAGACACTCTCCGGGTGGGAGAGCGACGCGGGGTGGGAACTCGACGCCGAGGCCGTCGATCCCGAAGCGATCCGGGAGGGGGACGCCGTCGAGGGGCGGCCCGACTGTGTCGTGGTGGACGGCGAGGAACTCGGAACCGACTGTGTCGACGTCGTCGCGGCGTGTTCCGAGGTACGGCCGGAACTGCCGGTCGTGCTACTGGTCGACGGCACGCCCGAGGTGGCTGCCGCCGCACTGGACGCAGGAGCCACCGAGACGCTGCCCCGTGCGGTCGTCGAATCGGAGCCGCGGGTGGCTGCCGACCAGATCCGCGAAGCAGTCGAGCGCGAGCGCGCCCGCCAGGGGTTCGGCGAGGTCTTCGAGAACGTCTCGGACGGGCTGGTCGTCCACGACCCCGAGACCGGCGAGATACGGGACGTCAACGAGCGCTACTGCGAGATAACGGGCTACGACCGCGAGGAACTGGTCGGCGACAACCTCCGGGTGATCGTCTCCGACGAGTCCGAGGACTCCTTCGAGGACGCCCTCGAACGGATCGAGCGGGCCCGGGCCGAGGGCCCACAGCTGTTCGAATTCGAGGGCGTGCGCAAGGACGGCACGCGGTTCGTCGGCGAGGTCCACCTCAGCGTCGTCGACCTCCAGGGCCGCGAGCAGGTGCTCGCAAGCGTCAGGGACGTCACCGAGCGCAAGCGCCGCGAGCGCGAGTACGAACAGATCTTCAACAGCGTCAACGACACCATCGCGGTCATCGACCCGGACTCGGGCGAGATCGTCGACGCGAACGAGAGCCTCTGTGATCTGCTCGGCTACGAGAAGGCGGACCTCCTGGGCATGAACCCCGCGGAGGTCAGCGTCGCCGAGGAGGGATACACCGAGGAACGCGGCGCGGAGATCATCGACACGGTCGTCGAGTCCGGTGAGCGGTACCAGACCGAGTGGCAGGTCGAGACCAGCGACGGGTCGACCCGCTGGCTCGACATCCTCGGGACCACCGCCACTATCGGCGGGGAGACGCGGTACCTCTCCATCGGGCGGGACGTCACCGAGCGCCGCCGCCTCGAACGCACCTACCGCGAGGTGTTCGAGAACGTCTCGGACGGGCTGGTCGTCCAGGAGCCCGAGACGGGCGAACTCCTCGACGTCAACGAGCGCTACTGCGAACTGATGGGGTACGACCGCGAGGAACTGGTCGGCATGACCGTCGCCGACCTCATCCCGGAGGACGCCGACTACACCGAGACGGAGGCCTTCGAGCGGATCGAGCGGGCCCGGGCCGAGGGCCCACAGCTGTTCGAGGTCGACGCCCGCCGCAAGGACGGCACGGCATTCGTCGGCGAGGTCCACCTCAGCGTCGTCGAACTCCGGGGGGACGAGCGGATGCTCGCCAGCGTCCGGGACGTCACCGAGCGCAAGCGCCGCGAGCGGATGGTCGAGTCCCTCCACGACGCCACCGAGCGCCTCCAGGAGGCCGAGACGACCGGGGAAGCCTGCCGGCGGACCGTCGAGGCCGCCCGTGACGTCCTCGAGTTGCCCATGACGGCCTGCTGGCTCCACCGCGAGGGCGAAAGCGAGAACGAGAGCGATTGCGATGGCGGGAGCGGCGGCGACGGTGAGACTCCCCGACTCGAACCGGTCGCGGCGACCGAACCCGTCCAGGAGATCGACCCGGGGGCGTTCCGACCCGGGGACGTCGAGTACGAGGCGTTCCGCGAGGGCGAGCTGCTGGTCTACGACCCAAGCGAGCACTTCCCGGAGAACCCGCTGGACGCGGCGATCATGCTGCCACTCGGCGAGCACGGCATGCTCGCGGCCGGCAAGCTGGGCGTCTCCGAGTACGACGAGTTCGTCGTCGACGCCGCACGGACGCTCGCGGGGCACGTCCGGACCGCCCTCGACCGGGTCACCCGCGCAGAGCGGCTCCGCGAGAGCGAGCGCCGACTGACGGCCATCCTCGACCGTATCGACGAGGCGATCTTCCTGGCGCCCGCGACCGAGATCAACGACAGCGACCCCGCGGCCGACTACGTGAGCGCCGGCTACGAGAGCGTCTACGGCCTCTCGCTGCAGGAGATGCACGACACCTACGAGGAGGGCTTTTTCGGCCTCCTCCATCCCGACGAGTACGACGCCTACTGGGCGTTCGTCGACGGCATCCGGCGCGACATCGAGGCCGGCGATCCCGCGGAGAGCTACTCGCGCGAGTACCGGATCGCCCCCCCGGACGGCGATCGACGGTGGATCCACTCGGACTACTATCCCACGGAGTGGGACGACGGCGAGCGCAAGATCGTGGTCGTGAGCCGGGACGTCACCGAGCGCAAGGAGCGCGAGCAGACCCTGGAGTCGTTCCACGACGCCACGGCCGAGCTGACGACGGCGGACACCGTCGACGAGGTCGGGCAAATCGCCGTCCAGGCGGCGGCGGAGGTGTTCGCGCTGCCCGCGACGGCAGTCTACACCTACGACGAGAACGCGGGCGTGCTCGAACCGGCCGCCGCGGGGCCCGGCATCGACGGAGAGCTGGGCAGCCTCGACGCCGGGGACGACCCCGCCTGGGCCGCCTTCGTCGAGGAACGGATGCGCCGGGTCGAGGTCGCCGGGGCGCCGGCGCTGGACGGCGGTCCGACCGACGAGGCGCTGCTCGTCCCGCTGGGCGGGAACGGCCTGCTGGCGGTCTGGCACGCCGGGGAGGAACTCGACCCCGACGCCGCCAACATCATGGCCGCGACCGCCGAGGCCGCTCTCAACCGACTCCGCGGCGAGCGCCGCCTCGAAACCCGCAGCGAGGAGCTCCGGGCGCAGGCCGAACGCGCCCGCCGCCTCGAAGCGGTAACGGAACTGACCCGGCGCGTCGAGGCAGCCATCACCGCCGAATCCTCGCGACGGGGCGTCCAGGAAGCCGTCTGCGAGGAGTTGACCGACGTCGACCCGTTCGGGGCGGCGTGGGTCGCCGAGGCCGACGTCGGGACGGACCGTCTCGCGCCCCGGGCGGTGGCGGGCATCGACCGCGACGGCGCCGAGCGCTCGCTCGACGCCGGCCGCCCCGGTAGTGACGCCGACACCCATCCGGCCTACGAGGCCTGGCAGTCGGGAGAGCCGGCGGTCGTCGAGGACCTGGTCGGGGGCCGCCGGAGCGGCTGGCGGCGGACCCTGCTTTCCCGGGGCGCCGGCTCGGTCTGTGCGGTCCCGCTGGCCTACGGCGGGGTCACCCACGGCGTGCTCACCGTCGTCGCGGACGAACCCGACGCCTTCGGCGACCACGAACGCGAGGTGTTCGACCAGCTCGGCACCTCCATTGGTTACGCCATCACGGCCGTCGAGCGCCAGCGCGCCCTCGAGTCCGACGACACGCTCGAACTGGCCTTCGAGGGTGCCCGCGAGAGCGTCCCCTTCGGCCGGCTTGCCGACGCGCTGGGCTGTCGCGTCCACCACGAGCGCACCGTCCGCCGGCAGGACGGCTCGGTCAGCGTCTACTACACGCTGTCGGGGGATCTGCCCGACGGGGTCGCCGCGGCCGCCGAGGAGACGCTGCCGGGGACCGTCGAGACCATCACCCGAGCGGACGGCGAGGCCGTCATCGAGCGCCGTGGCTCCTCGTGGTTCGGCGCCATCGTCTCCGAGTACGGCGGCGTCCTGCGCCACGGCGAGGCGTCACCCTCGGAGCTGTCGCTGGTGGTCGAACTCCCCCGCGAGGCCGACACCCGGACCATCGTGGAGCGCCTCCAGGAGGCGTTCCCCGGCCTGGAGCTGACGGCACAGCGCCAGCACCGCGAGACGGCCGCCACCACACGCGAGGTCGCCGCCCAGCTCGAACGCCGTCTCACCGACCGCCAGCTGGAGGCGCTCCAGACGGCCCACGCGATGGGCTACTTCGACTGGCCCCGCGAGAGCAGCGGCGAGGACGTCGCCGAGGCGCTCGGAATCACCCAGCCGACGGTCAACAAACACATCCGGCTCGGCGAACGCGGCGTGTTCGAGTTGCTGTTCGGATCCGACGAGGGGCCGTGACCGCGCTGCGATCGAGGGAGGGCCGGAACCGCCAGCGAAACCGGGGCGGGCCACGCGCCTGCGAGGGGGAGGAGGGCCGAAACGGCGATCAGCGGGACCGGCGGCGGGGATGACGGCGACAGGTGTCGCCCTCGTCCGGACCGGGATCCGTCTCAGTCGGCCGATTCGGCCAGCGAGACGCTGCCGTCGACGCCGTGGGGACCGACCTCGAGCTGGAGTTCGTCGAGCGCGAGGTGGAACTGCTTGCGGTGGTGGCCGTCGGCGTCGTAGGTCATCTCCGTGGTGACGAACCCGACCTCCTCCAGCCGGTCGAGGCGCCTGTAGGCCGTCGCGCGGGACATGTCACAGGCCTCGGCCAGGTCCGCGGCCCCCATCGGTCCGTCTTCGAGCCTGGCGAGGATGCGGCAGGCGTAGTCGTCGCTCAATACGTCGAGTACACTGTCGACGTCTGCCGTTCGCCGAGCGCGCGCAGTATCCGTCATCGAGTAGGGCAACGACGCCCGCCCACCCAATTCTATCGTCTATACTGACTGTCCTCCCACACCGAACGGGGCTAGTAATATTGACCGGCAGCGAGCCGTCTTGCGGTCGACGGGTCGGCAGGTCGGGGGTGTTTCCGAGCCAGAAACACGCGAGGCGAATTTATGCGGCTACCGGACGGAGGGAGGGTATGGGATGGCCAGTGACGGTATCGACGCGACACAGACGGCACGTGACGCGACCGGCCCGGTGCGGGGTGGCGCGTTGAACGGATGTCCGGGACAGTCCCGTCCGGCCTGCAGACGCCACCGGCTCGCGAGCGGTCGGCCACGTCGCGCGACCTGCTCGCCGACGGATCGGGTCGCGACCGCCAGACGCTGGTCGTCGGCGGCGGGCCGGCGGCACTCGCGACTGCGGGATTCCTCGACCAGGCCGGCCTCGACCCGGTGCTCGCGCGCGGCCCCGACACGCCCGACCGGGGGGCCGTAATCCTCTGGCAACCGGGACTCGTGCTTCTCGAACGGCTCGGTCTCCGCCGGCCCGTGGAGACGCTCGGGACGCCACTGACTGCCCTCCGGTGTGCCGAGCCGACCTGTTCGTGGACAGAGCGCTTACCGGGTCGGGAACCGCCGGTTGCGATCCGGAGCGACCACCTCGAAGCAGTCATGCGCCGACACGTTGCCGACCGGTTTCGGAGCACCGACCGGGCGGTTGCGTCGGTCCGGCCGAACGGGACCGGCGTCGTCGCGACCTTCGAAGACGGGGTCGAGGAGCCCTTCGACGCCGTCGCGACGACCCAGCGGGCGGTCGTGCCAGACGGAGAGGGAGCGTGCTCGCAGTCGGTCTGCTGGTGGTCGTTCGACTGGCCCGAAGGCGTGCCCGCACCCGGCGTGGCGACCGAGGCCTGGGGAACCGACGCGGCGGCCTTCACCGTTCCCCTCGAGGAATCGGTCCGGGCCGACCTCGTCGCCACGGGTGGGGCCGCGGCCGCGCGACCGCTCTCGCCGGACGCACTATGCGAGCAGTTCGGCAGCCTCGCGGCCCCGCTCGGGGACGCCCTCGCCGCCCTCGACGGGACGACACTCCAGTACAGGCAGACCGCCTGCGGGGTGCCGGGTGCGCTGTGTGTCGACGGCGTCGCGGCGGTCGGGCCGGCGGCACACGCGTCCGTCCCCGGCGGGTGTCTGAGCGCGACCCTGGCCGTCGAGGATGGGTGGGTGCTCGCCGACGCGCTGGCCTACGGTCCCGAGCCGGTGGCCGACGCGCTGGCGGCGTACGCCGACCGGCGGCGCCGGCGCCTGGTCGACGTCAGCTCCGCACTCCGGGACGACGCGCTGGTCGAGCGGGTGTCGACCGACCCGCAGCCGCCGCTCGACGGGGTGTGTGCCCGCCGGACGCTCGCATTCGGTCACCTCTTCGGCGTCGCCGAGGGACTCGTCCGGGACGTGCCCGAGCAACTGTGACCGCGACCGTGTGGGAAGAGGGCAGGGTCGCGGTGAGCGTGTGACGCTCCCTTGCAGTCGCGACTGCACCCCGACGCAGGTGGCGGTAGTACTTAAATCCCTGTGCGGATTGTCTGACGGAGAACCGCTCGACAGCGACCATTTTTGACGCCAGTCAGACGGGTGTCACACTGGTGTCAACATATTTAAAACGAGCGCGCCGTCGCGGTCGAAATTCCCCGGCGGGACGCTATGGAGTGAGAAG
>JAHENO010000226.1 GCA_018609945.1 Haloarculaceae archaeon
AGATGGCGAGTACACCCACCCGCGAGGTCGCACGCCGCGTGTTCGCACGCGAGTTCAACGACGCGACCTACACGTTCAAGGAATCGGACGACGACCGCGCGCCCGTGTACGTCCTCCTGCCGACGGGCCAGCGGGCCAACCGCGTGTTCGTCGTCGGCACCCTCACCGAAACCGAGGACGTCGGCGAGGATTCGGAGTACTGGCAGGGGCGGGTCGTCGACCCCAACGGCGACACGTTCTTCACGTACGCCGGCCAGTACCAGCCCGACGCCGCCTCGATGCTGCGGGAACTCGACCCACCCGAATACGTCGCCGTGGTGGGCAAACCCCGCACCTACGAGACCGACGACGGCGAGGTGAACGTCTCGATCCGGCCGGAGTCGATCAACCGCGTCGACGAACCCACCCGCGACCGGTGGGTGGTCGAGACCGCCGAGCGGACCATCGAGCGGATCCAGTCCTTCCGGGGCGAGGGCGTCGACGAGTACGCCGAGATGGCCCGCGAGCAGTACGACCAGCCGGTCGAAAACTACAAGCGCATCGTCGAGGACGTCCTCGAGAGCCTCGACGCCGAACAGGCCGAGGCGAGCACGGCCTGATACGGATTGCTGTAGCCGTTTTCCAGGTCGACCGCACGCTGTACTGCGGTCGATCCGGCAAAGAACTACAGCAATCCGTATGAGACCGACCGCGAGTGCACTCGGCCGGCCGTAGCCGTCCGGATTCGAGCGCAGTCCCGTTTTTTTCGGACTGAGAGCGGTGAGACGTGTCTGACAAACGGTTAAGTGTACGGAACGACCACACACGAGCAAATGGGCAACAAGAACAAGACGATCTCCTTCCGGGTGAGCCAGGAGAAGTTCGAGACCCTGCGCGACATCGCGGAGGAGCGCGACATCTCGCTGTCGGCGGTGTTCCGTGACTACGTCGACATGCTGGTCGCCCACGACGGCCAGGTCGAGGTCGTCCCGGAACACGAGGTCAGCGACTCGAGCGAGTCCAGCACCACGAGTTTCCCGCCCAAAGTGGAGGTACCCAAGAGCTTCGTCCGGGAACACGAACGGCTCGAACTCGAGGCCGAACACCTCCGCGAGCAACTCGAAGAACACAAACGGTACGTCACGAAGCTCCGCCAGGAACTAGACGAGGCCGACCAGGAAGACGTCGTCCAACTGGAGGAACTCGACGGCGACGAGGAGGAGGAACCCTCCTACCGCATCGGCAGTAGCTTCGAGGACTCCTCGCTGTAGCTACCCTCGACCTGCCCGGCTCGCGCGTCCCAGTGGTCAGGCGTTCTACCGCACCAATTGTTCCCGCAGGGTTCGTGCCTGCTCGCCGGACTCGGGCTGGCCGTCGACGTCCGCCAGCGCCTCGACTGCCTCCAGCGTCCGGACGCTGTCGTCCAGAAACGAGAGGACATCGCCCGGGTAGGCGTAGAGCATGTAGTCGTCGCCCATCACGTCGACGATGGCGTCGGGGCCCAGCCCCTCCGCGCGCAGTTCCAGCAGGTAGCGGACGAACTTCCGTTCCGGACACCCACAGTGGGGGTTTGCCTCGCAGTCACAGTCCAGGAAGTCCTCCGCGAAGTCCAGCACGCGGTCCCGCGTCGCGTCGTCCAGTTTCGCCAGTCCCTCGCCCTGATAGAGGATGTCCAGCGTCGCTCCCTTGAACGCCCCCCGCGGGAACGACCGCTCTAGCTGGGAGGCGATCTGCTGGTGGTTCTTGAGGTACACCTTGTCCGTGATGGCCACACCCGCCGTAGGCTGCCATCGGTCAAAAGGCTCCCGGACCGAACGGACGGCGTCGCCCGGAACGTAACGTATTTCACGAATCCTGGCCTACACCCGGACGCGTAGCGTGTCCGGGCTGGGGTAGTGGTATCCTTTGGGCCTGTGGCGCCCAAGAGGCGGGTTCGATTCCCGCGCCCGGACTGATAAAATTTCTAATACATTTAGACCAAGAGAGCGCTACTTATTTTGGCCTCAATGATGTCTCATCTGATATTTTTAGACTCCTGTAAAGTTTAAAATAGAATTCCGATTCAAGCATCAATTAATGGCTGGGCACGATTGTCCAACGTGTGATGACACATTCAGCACCCGGCGGGGACTCGGTGTACATCACAGTAGAGTCCGCGGAGAGCGGTTACCAAATCGGAGATGCACGAACTGCGGGACGGAATTCTACTGCCCGTACGACAAAGAGTACTGTTCTGAAGAGTGTCACGAGGAAGGCGTCTCTCAGAAAGGTCACAAGAATCCGAATTACAGTGGAGGCAAGGAGTCGACAGAGTGCGAGATTTGTGGCACGGAGTTCGAATACTATCCCTCAGACAAGGAGGGGCTGTACTGTCCGGAATGTGTCGAATCGAAGAACTGGCGTCACGACCCCGACCTCAGCGGTTCCGACAACCCACGGTGGACCGGCGGCAAGCTCAAACTGGAGTGCGCGGTCTGTGGTGACACCGTGGAACGCTATCCCAGCAACGTAACCGGAGAGGTAACGCTCTGTGACCGGAACTGCTTCACAGACTGGCTTTCGGACGCGTTCACCGGCGAGGGCCACCCGAACTGGGAGGGAGGTAGCACGGACAACTACGGGAAAGGCTGGAACCGCGTCCGCCGGCAGGCACTCGAACGCGACACCCACGAGTGTGTGGTCTGTGGTACGACCAGCGAGGAACTCGGCCGGAATCCCGACGTCCACCACATCGTACCGGTACGACTCTTCGACCAAACCGACGGCCGGACGAGAGAGGACGCACACGACCTGAAAAACGTCGTCTCGCTGTGCCCGGGCTGTCACCGTAGCGCGGAGTTCGGGAATATCCCGAAACGACAGCTCTGGGAGGCAATCGGCGTCCCGGCGGACGGCCGTCTCTTCGAGCCGTGACGACTACGCGCAGTGTCGTCGTCTCCCCGGCAAACCGATAGCACCCGGTGCCGGATCACCAGTCATCAAAAACGACCCTCGCAGGACTCAGAATTCCTGTACTTCGAGCCAGATCTCCTCGTCCTCGGATGAGGGTCGCGCCTCCGTGGGGTCCGGTCGCGTCTGGCGGGCGTTGGCGTCAGCGTCTCGGTCAGTTTCCAGTGGGAGCGGCCTCATCGCGTCCGTACCGAGAACCCAGGGGGCAATAAATCTATTGATTAATCATGAAGGTTACGTCTGGGGGCGCGAGAGTTCGAGGTCTTCGGGTTCCTCGGCGGGGCGGTCGACGCGGCCGCTGGTCTGGATGATCGAGAGGGCAGTCATGATGTCCGAGCGTGTGAGCAGGCCGGCAAAGTCTTCGTCGTCGATGACGAGCAGGCGGCCGATGTCGTTGTTCTGGAGCGTCTCGAGGGCGGTCATCACGTCCTCGTCGGAGGACACCGAGTAGATGTCGGTCGTCATGACGTCCCCGACGGTGTAGGCGTCGCGTTCGAACTCCCGGACTGCGCGGGCGTCCTCGAGGGTGACGAGGCCGACCACCTCGCCGTCGCGCTCGACGGGGTAGCCGGTGTGGCGGTCCTCGAACATCCGGTCGATGAGTTCCCGGACGGAGGTGCTCTCGTCGACGGTCTCGACGTGGTCGGCAGGGGTCATGATGTCCCCGACGACGACGCCCTCGAAGGCCGCGCGCATGATGGTCTGCTGGGCCTCGCCCGAGGCGCCGATGTAGATGAAGAAGGCCAGCGCGACCAGAAAGAGATTGAACGTCACGAGCAGGCCGAACAGTCCCAGAAGGATGGCAAAGCCCTTGCCGACCTCGGCGGCGATCTTCGTCGCCTGGGCGTAGGGCCGGTTGCGGGCCAGCAGCGCACGCAGGACGCGCCCGCCGTCCATCGGGAACCCGGGGAGCAAGTTGAACGCCGCCAGCGCGATGTTCATCAGCGCCAGATAGCCGAGCACGAACCGCGCGCTGTCCAGCCCCAGCGAGTGTGCCGACGGGGTCGCGAGGAAGACGACATAGCAGACGGCGCCGAGGGCGAGACTCACCGCTGGCCCGGCGACGGCGATAGTCAGTTCCTGTTTCCAGTCTTCGGGCATCTCCTCGAAGTTCGCGATGCCCCCGAAGAGCCAGAGCGTGATCGACTCGATGGAGTAGCCGTAGCGCATCGCCACGAGGGAGTGGCCGAGTTCGTGGAGGACGACCCCGACGAACAGCCCCACCGCGGCCACGACGCCGAGCACCCACGGCAGGGCTCCCGTCGCGAGGAGTTCGGCGTCGAGGTTCGCGGCCACGACATCGTTCATCGTCCCCGCCCACAGTTCCACCTGCGAGGCGATGACGAACGCGAACAGCGGTAACACGAGGAGGAACGTCAAATCCAGCTGAATGGGTATTCCGAAGGCACTCCCGATGCGGAACCGGCGCATAGTCGCACCTACGCCAGGGAGGGCCTTAAGAGAGCGGGCCGCCTACGGTCGACCATGAGCGACACCCGCACGCGACCGCTCGTCCGGCAGGGCGAGGACGTCGAGTACGAATCCGTCGACGCGGCCGACGGCCTCCGGAAAGGGGTCCTGATCGGCGAGTCCGACGGCGGTGGGAACCTGGCAATCCGCCGGTTCACGCTGGCACCCGGCGCGGAAGTCCCGAGACACACCAACGAGATCGAACACGAGCAGTACGTCCTCGACGGGGAGTACATCGTGGGGATCGAGGGGGAGGAGTACACCGTCAGCGCCGGCGACTCGCTACACATTCCCGCGGGTGCAGTCCACTGGTACCGCAACGAGAGTGACGAGGAAGGCGCGTTCCTCTGTGCGGTCCCGACCGGCGACGACGAAATCCGGCTCGTCGAGGAATAGGTCCGGGCAACTGAAATAG
Source organism: Haloarculaceae archaeon (assembly GCA_018609945.1). Lineage (GTDB taxonomy): Archaea > Halobacteriota > Halobacteria > Halobacteriales > Haloarculaceae > SW-9-67-25. The sequence goes on from JAHENO010000226.1 coordinate 4,814, forward strand.
GCCGGCCGCGTACCGCTATCCGTGTCACAGCAGGTCGGACGGGTCGACACGCTCTTTCTCCACGAACACGGCGAGGACTACCGGGTCGCCGTCCAGCGTGATGGACAACGCGTCTTCCACGGTCGGCTCGAACTCAAAGAGACCGACGCCGGCCCCCGGCCGGCCCGTCTGCGGGTTACCGAGGGGACCAGCGAACAGCTCCACAGCCCCGACGAGTTCGTCGAGCTGGCCCGCCGGGCCGAACGCATCCGGATCTCCGAACAGACCTCCAGACGCGGTCGGGCAACGCTACGGGCGATGCTGGAGGGGTACCAGCTCGAAGCGAAGGTCGTCCGCACCTGCCGGTACTGCGCGAACGGCGGCCGGTACTCGCCGATCACGTCCGAGACCGCCATCAAGACGGAGGACGAACACATCTGTCCGGACTGTGCCCGCGAGGAACTCGACCGCGAACTGGCCTACCGCGGGGAGATGTCGGGTGCCGCACGCGAGCGCCTCGAAGAGTTGCTGCTCGACGTCCAGGATCTGGACCGCATCACGAACCTGCTGAAGGGCGATCTGGACCCCGAACTGACCAAGTTCGACGAGATCAGCGCGACCGTCGACGAGGTCGATCCCATCCCGACTGCCGACCTGGACCTCCACCCGGGCATCCAGGGGAAAGTCGAGGAGCGGTTCGACACCCTGCTGCCGGTCCAGAGCCTGGCGGTCGCCAACGGCGCCACGGAGGGTCAGGACCAGCTCGTCGTCAGCGCGACCGCGACGGGCAAGACCCTCATCGGGGAGATGGCGGGCATCGACCGCGCGCTGAACGGGGAGGGCAAACTTCTCTTTCTGGTGCCACTGGTCGCGCTGGCAAACCAGAAGTACGCCGAGTTCCAGGAGCGGTACGGCGACATCGTAAACGTCACGCTCCGGGTGGGCGCGAGCCGCATCACCGGCAGTGGCGAGCGGTTCGACCCCGAGGCAGACGTCATCGTGGGCACCTACGAGGGCGTCGACCACGCCCTGCGGGTGGGCCGGGACCTGGGCGACGTCGGCACGGTCGTCATCGACGAGGTCCACAACCTCGGCTCGGGCGAGCGCGGCCACCGACTGGACGGGCTCATCGCGCGGTTGCGGTACTACTGCCGGCAACTCGGCAGCGGGGACACACAGTGGATCTACCTCTCGGCGACGGTCGGCAATCCCGAGCGGCTGGCCAAGAAGCTCGGCGCGACCCTCATCGAGTTCGAGGAGCGGCCCGTCCCGGTCGAGCGGCACGTCACCTTCCTCGACGACCGCGAGAAGGTCGACGTCGAGAACAGGCTCGTCAAGCGTGCCTTCGACACGAAATCGAGCAAGGGCTACCGCGGCCA